>NZ_JBLMKT010000007.1:0-59536 GCF_047779955.1 Streptomyces lothianensis
AGCGCTCCGCCGTCCCGGCCACAGGCCGCGCAGCCTGCTGCCCCGCCCGCCGCGCCCGCCCCGCAGACCGGCGGCGGCGGTGGTCCGGCGCTGGGTGCGCCGCCGCCGGGCAGCCCGGACGTCCGCTCGATGTGGCCGAACATCCTGGAGGCGGTCAAGAACCGCCGCCGCTTCACCTGGATCCTGCTCAGCCAGAACGCGCAGGTCGCGGGCTTCGACGGCACAACCCTCCAGCTCGGCTTCATCAACGCGGGAGCCCGCGACAACTTCACGAGCAGCGGCAGCGAGGACGTCCTCAAGCAGGCGCTCGCCGAGCAGTTCAACGCGCACTGGAAGATCGAGGCGATCATCGACCCCTCGGGCGGCTCGGCCCCGCCCCCGGCGGCGACGGGTTTCGGCGGCTCCGGCGGCTCGTACGGGGGCGGTCAGGGCGGCTCGCACGGAGGCGGTCAGGGCAGCGGTCCGTACGGCGGGGGGCAGAGCAGCGGCTCGTACGGCGGAAGCCAAGGCGGTTCGTACGGAGGGGGCTCGGGCGGCGGCAGCGGCCAGAGCAGCTCGTACGGGAGCGGGCAGAGCGGTACGTACGGAGGCGGCCAGACCGCTGCGTACGGCGCGGGCGCCGCCCCCGCATCTCAGCGCCCCGAAGCGTCCGCCCCGCAGCAGGCGCCCGCTCCCGGCCCCGGCTCGCAGCAGACTTCGGCAGGCCGCCCCGCCCAGCAGGCCTCGGCGCCCGCGTCGTCGTCCTCCTCGTACAGCCAGGAGCCGCCCCCGATCTCCCCCGAGGACGACATCCCGCAGGAGGATGACCCGGACCTCGACGAGAGCGCCCTGAGCGGCCACGACCTGATCGTCCGCGAGCTGGGCGCCACGGTCATCGAGGAGATCGCGAACGAGTAGCGGCCGCCCCTCGGGGGCGAGGGAACGGTGCGCCTGGCCGAGTCGCACTGTGCCCAGCCGGGCCGTGCCCAGCTGGGCCGCGCGCCGAGCAGCGCTGCTCCGAGCCGAACCGAACCGAGCGGAGCCGGGCCGTGCGCCGAGCCCAGCCGCGCCGCGCCGCGCCGCGTGGATCAGCACGTCCCGAGCGGTGCCCCGAGCGGCGCCCGAGCGATTTCGGAGCTTCCCACAACCCCCGAGCGCCCCCCATCCGTGCAAACGCACCGGACCCCCCGACTAGGCTGCGCACCGTGAAGGTCCTCGTCATCGGCAGCGGTGCCCGCGAACACGCCCTGTGCCGCTCCCTGTCCCTCGACCCCGACGTCACCGCGCTGCACTGCGCGCCCGGCAATGCCGGGATCGCGGAGGTCGCCGAGCTGCACCCGGTCGACGCCCTCGACGGCGCCGCCGTCGCCGCGCTGGCCCGCGAGCTGGAGGCCGGGCTCGTCGTCGTCGGCCCGGAGGCGCCGCTGGTGGCGGGCGTCGCCGATGCCGTGCGGGAGGCCGGCATCCCCTGCTTCGGCCCCTCGCGCGAGGCGGCCGAGCTGGAGGGCTCGAAGGCCTTCGCCAAGGATGTGATGGCCGGGGCGGGCGTCCCCACCGCGCGCAGCTACGTGTGCACCACGGACGCGGAGATCGACACGGCGCTCGACGCCTTCGGCGCGCCGTACGTGGTGAAGGACGACGGGCTGGCCGCGGGCAAGGGCGTCGTCGTCACCGAGGACATCGAGCAGGCCCGCGCCCATGCCCGTGCCTGCGAGCGCGTGGTCATCGAGGAGTTCCTCGACGGCCCCGAGGTCTCGCTCTTCGCGATCACCGACGGCACCACCGTGGTGCCGCTCACCCCCGCCCAGGACTTCAAGCGCGCCCTCGACAACGACGAGGGCCCCAACACGGGCGGCATGGGTGCCTACTCGCCGCTGCCGTGGGCCGATCCGAAGCTGGTCGACGAGGTCATGGAGACGGTGCTCCAGCCCACGGTCGACGAACTGCGCCGCCGCGGCACGCCCTTCGCCGGGCTGCTCTACGCGGGGCTCGCGATCACCGGCAGGGGCGTACGGGTCATCGAGTTCAACGCCCGTTTCGGCGATCCCGAGACCCAGGTGGTCCTGGCCCGGCTGCGGACGCCGCTCGCGAGCGTCCTGCTCAACGCCGCGAACGGCACCCTCGACCTCGAGCCGCCGCTGCGCTGGCGCGAGGACGCGGCCGTCACCGTGGTCATCGCCTCGCACAACTACCCGGGCACCCCGCGGACCGGCGATGTGATCGAGGGCCTCGACGAGGTGGCCGCGCAGGATGCCCCCGAGGCGTACGTGCTGCATGCCGGGACCCGGCGCGAAGGCGAGTCCGTGGTCAGCGCGGGTGGGCGGGTGCTGTCCGTGACCGCGACCGGCAAGGACCTGTCCGAGGCCCGCGAACGCGCCTACCGCGCCGCCGCACGCATCCGTCTCGACGGCTCCCAGCACCGCACGGACATCGCGGCGAAGGCGGCGGGCGCCTGAGCGCTGCGTGACACCGGGCCTCTGGGCCCTTCACCAGCGGGCCGCTGAGCCCCTTCGTACCACCGGGCGCACGCCCGGAGCACGGTCGTTCACGGGACCGGATCTGACACAAGATCCGGTCCCGTTTCGTCTGCACCTTTGCCCAAAGCCATTCCATCGGGTGACCGATCCCCCATACGGCTGACGGGCCCCGAGGCCCCAACTATGGTGCGGCGCAAGCGTTCCCGGCATCTCCAGGCGCCTCCTAGCCAAACAGCCCACCGGCATTGCGATGTCAGTGGCGGGTGCCACAGTGGGGGAGTGAGCAAAGCCGTCGCAGCACGAAGGGGGTGACGTCCGGCCGTGTCCGGAACCAGTACGGGAAGCGAGCGGGGCGCGGTGGGCGCACGCGCCCGCGCGCTCGCCGTCCTGCGCGTCCGCAGCAGCGCCCTCGCGATCGCGCTGCTGCCCGCCGCGGTGGCCGTGGTGCTGCTCGCAGGCGGGGTCACGGGCCGTCTGAGCGGCGGGAGTTGGGATCTGGCGCGCTGGATCGTGAGCGCGCTGGCCGGGGTCGTGCTGCTCGCCGCGGGCGTCGTCGCCCTCTTCGTGGCGCGCTCGCGGCCCGCCCTGAGCCCCACCGTGCCGGTCGCCGAGGCCTCCGCCCCGGATCTGTACCGCCTGGTGCGCGAGCTGGCGGACCGGCTCGACGTACCCGCCCCGTCCGCGATAGCGCTCACCCCGGACTGCGACAGCTGGCTGGAGGACCGCACCCACCGCACCCACCGCGCCCACACCCCGCCCCGCCCCGGCCTGCTCCGGCGCGCACGCACGGCCATACGCGGACGGCGCACACCGCCGCGCACCGGGCCGGAGGGGCAGGGAGGTCCGGAGGGGCAGGCGCGTCCGACAGGTTCGGCAGGTCCGACGGGGCAGACCGGTTCGGTGGTGCGGTCCGGCGCGGCGGGGGACGAGGCTGCGGCGATACGGGACGGTGCAGGGGGCGCGGCGCAGGGTGCGCAAGGCGGCGGGTCGGTACGGGGGGATGCGGGCCAGGCCGTACGGGCGGCGGATGCCGCGGTCGGCCGGGGCGCCGCGCATGCCGCGCCGGGACCGGACCCGGATGCTGCGCCGGGCCGGGGCGGCGCGGACGGCGCGCGGGGCCGAGGCGCGGGGAGCCCGGTCGTGCCGGCCGGGGAGACCGCCGCGGCCTTCGGGAGCGCGGACCCCGTGGGCATACGGGGCGGCGAGACCGTCTCCGCGCGGCGTGGCGCGACCGAGTCCGCCGAGGCGGGTCCGGTCGCCCCCGTCCTCGTCATCGGCTCCCCCTTCCTGTGGTGGATGCGGATCGCCGAGCTCCGGGCGCTGCTCGCTCCGGTCGTCGCCGGTACGGGGCCCTCGGCCCATCCGGACATAGCCGCCGCCCGCCGTTTCGTACGGGGCCTGGACGCCGCGGTGGCCGTGACCGAGCGGCCCGGTCACGGGCCCGTCGCGCGGATCGTGCTCGGCGGGGTCGGCCGGGTCACCCGGCTGATGCTGCGCGCCTGCCGGGTGCACGCGGCGGAGATGGAGCGGGGGGTCGCGGCGGCGGCCGCCGACCGCGCGCAGACGGTGGACTACGGGTTGCGGATTGTCGCCCAGGAGCAGGTCGGGCTCGCCTACGCGGGCTGGGACCGGCTGCTCACCAAGGTCGCGCTGCCCGCCTGGCGCATGGGCCGCTGGCCCTCCGGGCTCGACGCCGGTGTGGTCGCCGCGCTCACCGAGCTCTCCCGGCGCGACCGCCTGGCCGAGGGCTTCGCCGCCCGGCTCGGCGAGCGGCCCGCCTGCGATCTCCTCGAGGAGCCCGGCGCGGTGGACGCGGCGGCCTCGCTGCTCGCGGCCCGGCTGTTCCACGGGGAGCAGGGCGGTGCGGACTGGGCGCCGGTCGACTGGCAGGACTATCCGGAGGAGGTCGTCGACCGCAAGTGGCGCACGGACGCGGCCCGCCTCCACCGGGCCCTGGACACCTTGACCGCCGCCTCCACGACCACCCACCACCCGGACCCGCCGGCACCGACGTTGGCGCGTGTGATGGACCACCTGTCGGCGGCGCCGGGCGAAGCGGACGGCGAGGGCGGCGCAGACGGCGAGGGCGCCGCAGACGCTCCAGACGCGCCAGACGCCGAGGACGCCGAGGACGCCGAGGACGCCGAGTCGGCCACGGCGGCACCCGGCGGGGACGGCGAGACGGCCCGGACGGGCAAAAGTCTCCACGCCACCCCGGCCCCCGCCGCACCCACCCCCGCCGCACCCACCCCCGCCGAACCGATCCCCGCCGAACCGATCCCCGACGACGACTCCCTCCCCATCGTCCCCCGCGGCGATCACGACCCCGCCGATCCCCTCGGTCTCGCCCCCCGGAGCGAGCAACTCGCCTCGCTGCTCAGTGTCGAGCTCTCCCGTGAGGAGGCCGCCACGCCCGCCCCGGAGCCGCCGAGGCCCGAGGGAGCCGTCTGGGACGAGGCGGTTCTGCCGCTCTTTCCGATGCAACCGCCCCGTTCCGGTCGGGAGTTGCTCGCCGATCACGTCACTGCCATGGTCTGCTGCGCCGCCGTCGACACGGCCGGTGCCACCCCCGGCCTCGACTGGCTCGACGGCCCGGCCCTGCTCGTCTCCGGCACCCGCGCAGCCGACCTCGGCCCGCGCGTGCGCAGCCTCGTCGAGGGCGGCGATCCGGAACCCCTGCGCGACTGGCTCACGGAGCGCGGGGTACGAGCGGAGAAGCCGGTCCGGCTGGTTTGAGGGCCAGCATCCGGAAGAACGCGTTCCGTTCACGTCAATTCACGACGAACGGTGACGGGATGCGTGCGTAATGTGATGTGCTGGGATCGGCCATCAACAACCAGTCACCAACCACACCGACGCGGCACCGGCAGAGCGCGGAATCCGGGGGAGGGAGGGGAGCGGCATGGGCAACGGCAGGATGCCGAAAAGCGGCACGCCGGGGACCGGAGCGCCGATCAGGCGCTGGGAGTCCGGCGCGCTGGCCCACGCCGTGAGCGACCCCTTCGGTCAGGGCCCGCTGCCCTGGCTGCGCGGCAGCGAGCACTACTTCGACGACACCGGCCAGGTCGTCCCCTGGTACCTCGACCACGCCCCGGCGCCCGGCGCCCGTATCCCCGCGCCCCGCAGTACCACCGGCCCGCGCACGGCCGATGACGTGCACCAGCAGATCAAGGGATTCACCTCCACGGGTGCCGTCACCCCCGGCGAGTCCATCGACTTCCGTATCACCGTGGACCCGCCGCAGCAGTTCGCCGTCGACATCTACCGCATCGGCCACTACGGCGGCGACGGCGCCGCGAAGATCACCACGAGCCCCCGCCTCTCCGGCATCGTCCAGCCGCCCCCGCTCGCCGCCGACCGCACGGTCTCCTGCCACCACTGGTGGCTCTCCTGGCGGCTGCAGGTCCCGAGCTACTGGAGTACGGGCGCGTACGTGGCGGTCCTGACCACCAACGACGGCTACCGCTCGCACATCCCGTTCACGGTCCGCGACGACCGCCCGGCGGATCTGCTGCTCCTGCTCCCGGACGTGACCTGGCAGGCGTACAACCTCTATCCGGAGGACGGCCGCACGGGCGCCAGTCTGTACCACGCCTGGGACGAGGACGGGTCGCTGCTCGGCGAGGGCGATGCCGCGAGCACCGTCTCCTTCGACCGCCCGTACGCGGGCGCGGGCCTGCCCCTCCACGTGGGCCACGCCTACGACTTCATCCGCTGGGCCGAGCGCTACGGCTACGACCTCGCGTATGCCGACACCCGCGATCTGCACGCCGGGCGCGTCGACCCGGCCCGTTACCGGGGCCTCGTCTTCCCGGGCCACGACGAGTACTGGTCGGTGCCGATGCGCCGCACTGTCGAGCGGGCCCGCGACGGCGGTACGTCCCTCGTCTTCCTCTCCGCCAACACCATGTACTGGCAGGTGGAGTTGAGCCCCTCGCCCTCCGGTGTCCCGGACCGACTGCTCACCTGCCGCAAGCGCCGCGGCCCCGGCCGGGCGGCGCTGTGGCGTGAAGTGGACCGGGCGGAGCAGCAGTTGATCGGCATCCAGTACGCGGGCCGGGTGCCGGAACCGTCCCCCCTCGTCGTACGGAACGCCTCGCACTGGCTGTGGGACGCGACCGGTGCGCACGAGGGCGACGAGGTCGAGGGCCTGGTCGCGGGCGAGGCCGACCGGTACTTCCCGCGGACCCAGCTGCCCGAGCACCACAGTCGCATCCTGCTCGCGCACTCGCCGTACCGCGACGGCGACGGGGCGCGGCGGCACCAGGAGACCTCGCTGTACCGGGCGCCCTCCGGCGCGCTGGTCTTCGCCTCCGGCACCTTCGCCTGGTCGCCGGCGCTCGACCGCCCCGGTCATGTCGACACCCGCATCCAGCGGGCCACCGCCAACCTCCTCGACCGCATCTGCAAACGGGACTGAGAGCGCGTCGGCGGCGCCCGGACGGCCCACTCCGGGGAGCCCCTGGTCGGCGCGGCCTTCGCGATAGGCGAGAATCGGACCGTTGGCCGAAACCACGGGGAGGAACCATGCCCGGATTTGTGGAAAAGCCCGAACCGATCGAGGTGCCGGGCCTGGTGCACCTGCACACCGGAAAGGTGCGCGACCTGTACCGGAACGAAGCGGGCGACCTCGTCATGGTCGCCAGCGACCGCACCTCCGCGATGGACTGGGTGCTGCCCACGGAGATCCCCGACAAGGGGCGCGTGCTCACGAAGCTGTCCCTGTGGTGGTTCGACCAGCTCGCGGATTTCGTCCCGAACCATGTCCTGTCCACCGAGGTCCCGGCGGGCGCGCCCGCCGACTGGGCGGGCCGGGTCCTGGTCTGCAAGTCCCTGAAGATGATTCCGGTCGAGTGCGTGGCGCGCGGCTATCTGACCGGCTCGGGGCTCCTCGAATACGAGGAGTCGCGCACGGTCTGCGGGCTCGCCCTGCCGGAGGGCCTCGTCGACGGCTCCGAGCTGCCCGCGCCGATCTTCACGCCCGCGATGAAGGCCGCCGTCGGCGAGCACGACGAGAACGTCTCGTACGAGGAGGTCGCGCGCGAGGTCGGCGCGGAGACGGCGGCGCAGCTGCGTCAGACGACGCTGGCCGTGTACGGGCGGGCCCGGGACGTGGCCCGTGAGCGGGGGATCATCCTCGCGGACACCAAGTTCGAGTTCGGCTTCGACGGGGAGGAGCTGGTGCTCGCGGACGAGGTCCTCACGCCGGACTCCTCGCGGTTCTGGCCCGCGGACCAGTGGGAGCCGGGGCGGACGCAGCCGTCCTTCGACAAGCAGATCATCCGCAACTGGCTGAAGTCGCCGGAGGCGGCGTGGGACCGGCAGGGCCCCGACGGCGAGAACCCGCCGCCGCCGCTCTCGCCGGAGATCGTGGAGCGCACGCGCTCGCGCTACATCGAGGCGTATGAGCTGCTGACGGGGACGGCCTGGTAGTCGGTCGGCGTCGAGCCCCCGGCGAGAACCGGGGGTCCGACGACCCCGAGCCAACGCAGAAGGCCCCCGGCGAGAACCAGGGGCCTTACTGTGTGGAGCGAACGACGAGGTTCGAACTCGCGACCTCAACCTTGGCAAGGTTGCGCTCTACCAACTGAGCTACGTTCGCATGCTCCGTGGGCTCATGCCCTCGGTGCGAAGCCCACTATACCCAACCGCGCTCGCGCGCGAGACGAACCGCCGCGTGCCGGTTCTCGGCCCCGAGCTTGGACACCGCGGACGAGAGGTAGTTCCGTACGGTCCCGGGTGACAGCGCGGCCCGCTCGGCGATCTCCGCGACCGGCGCACCATCGGCCGCGAACTCCAGCACCTCTGCCTCCCGCGCGGTGAGCGGTGAGTCCCCGGAGGCGATCGCGTCGGCCGCCAACTCCGGGTCCACATAACGGTTTCCGGCGTGCACCGTGCGGATGATTTCCGCGAGCCGCTGCGCGCTGACGGTCTTCGGCACGAAGCCCCGTACGCCCGCTTCGAGCGCCCGCTTGAGATGCCCCGGCCGACCGTGGCTCGTCACGATCATGGTCCGGCAGGAGGGCAGTTCACCGCGCAGCGATGTGGCCACACTCACACCGTCCGCCCCGGGCATCTGCAGATCGAGTACGGCCACATCGGGCCGGTGCGCGAGCGCCATCGCGAGCGCCTCGGGCCCGGAGGCGGCCTCGGCGACGACCGTCAGGTCCTCCTCCAGGGCGAGCAGGGCGGCGAGCGCTCCGCGGATCAGATGCTCGTCGTCTGCGAGCAGGACTCTCAGGGACGGTGCGTCGCTCATCGCGCGGTCTCGCTCTCGTTCGTACGGAGGGCGGCTTCGGCCACCTGCGGCCTTTCGGCCTCCTGCAACGGCCCTTCGTCCCCCCGCGACGGCCCCTCGGCCACCTGCGGCCCTTCGTCCCTCTGCAACCGCCCTTCGGCCACCCGCAACGGCACTTCGGCCACCACCCGGAACATCCCGTCCCCCGCCGGACCCGCCGAGAGCACCCCGCCCACCGCGGCCAGCCGCTCCCGCAGCCCGGCCAGCCCCGAACCGCCAGGACCGGGCCCGCCCGGCGCCTTGCGCGGCTCGACGGCGGCCCCGTCGTTCTCGACGGTGAGCGCGGCCCGCCCGTCGCTCACGGCCAGCGCGATCGAGCAGCGCGTCGCGTCCCCGTGCCGCAGCACATTGGTCGCGGCCTCCCGCACCACCCAGCCCAGCGCCGCGTGCGCGGCGGTCGGCAGCGCCTCCGCGGCCCGCGCGCCGCTGGTGCGGCAGTCGATGCCGGCCGCGGTCAGCACGCCCTGCGCACCGGCGAGTTCGGCCCCGAGGCTCGCCTCGCGGTAGCCGCGTACGACCTCCTGCACCTCGCGCTGCGACTCCCGTGCGATGCGCTGCACCTCCGTCATCTGGTCCACGGCCTCGGGCCTGCCGCGGTGGGCGAGCTGGACGGCGAGTTCGCTCTTCAGGGCGATCACCGCGAGGTTGCGGCCCATCACATCGTGCAGGTCCCGCCCGAACCGCAGCCGTTCCTCGGCGACCGCGAGCCGCGCCTGCGTCTCCCGCCCGCGCTCGGCCTGCCACATCACCGAGAGGCTCCAGGCGGAGCAGCGGACGCTGGCCAGGCAGAGCAGTCCGCCGCCGAAGACCCCGGCGGCGGTCGCGATCAGGATGCCGCCGCGCAGCCCCACGGCCGCGCTCACCCCGGTGACGGCGGCCGCGCCGAGCAGGCAGCGCACCAGGAACGTACGGACCGGCAGGGTCAGACAGCGCTCCAGGCAGTACGGGATGACCGCGAACACCGAGAAGAAGACGGTGGACGAGGCATCCGCCTCGCCCCGGGAGGCCCGCTGCGCCGCGATGGCGAGACCCAGCGTGGCGATCATCAGCGCGGCCGCGTGGACCCGGCCCCGGCGGGGCACGGAGCCCCGCCCCAGGTAGGAGTCGAAGCCCCGGGCGATCATCCGGCAGGCGACCACGCACTGGTCGGCGCCGGAGCAGAGCAGCAGCACGCCGAGCGTGACGACGAGCGGCTGCCGGCCGAAGAGCGCGACGACCGGCAGCACCAGCCAGGACAGATAGAAGAACCACACCATCGCCCGGACGATCAGGAGCGACTGGAACTCCATCCGCTCCACATGGCTGCGCTCGTCCCAGACCCGCCGGCGCCACCGCCGATAGCGCTCCCGCACCTCGTCACTCCCCGCCGCTCAGCGCCGCGGTTCCCACCGGAACCACCGCGATACAGCAAACACCGCGACCGCGATCCAGGCCACCGCCGTCGCCAGTGCGACGAAGGTGTCGGAGCCGGAGAGCGTGCCGGTCCAGCCGCCCCGTACGAGGGTCATCACCGGGGAGAGCGGCAGCAGTTCGAGTACGGAGGCCAGCCTGTCGGGGAAGACCTCCAGGGGAACGGCCACACCCGAGCCGATCATCGTGACGAAGACGAACGGCAGACCCATGACCTGCGCGCTCTCCGCCGTCTTGCTGACCGCCGCGGTCAGGGCGGCGAACGCCACGCACAGCACGAGTCCGAGCAGGAAGCCGAGCACCGCCAGATGGACCGCCGAGGGTGCGGCGAGTCCGAGCAGCGGTGTCGCGGCCACGGCCACGACCAGGCTCTGCGCGAACCCGATCAGGGACGGGGGCAGCGCGGCGCCCGCGAGGATCTCCCGGTCGCGCAGCTCGCCGGTGCGCAGCCGCTTGAAGACGAGCTCCTCGCGGCGCGCGACGTAGATGTTGACCAGGGAGCTGTAGACCGCGAAGAGCAGCGAGAAGCCGACCGCCGCGGGGATCAGCACCTGACCGATGCTGAACCCGGTCTCGTCGAGGGTGTCGCCCTGGAGCGAGGCCTGCACGCTGAACGGCAGGATCAGGGGTACGACGAGTGCGGTCACCAGGACACCCTTGTTCCGCGCGAGCAGCGTCAGCTCGGCGCGCGCGAGCGACAGCAGGCGGCCCGCGGGGGTGGTCCGCGCGGGGGCGGGGGCGGCGGCGGCGGTGGTCGGTGTGGCGCTCATGCCACGGTCTCCTTCGTCCGTACGGCGGTGTCCTCGGCCCTGCCGTCGCCGCGCGCCTCGCGGGCGATCTGCAGGAAGGCCTCCTCGAGGGAGGCGGAGCGGACATCGAGCCCGTGCAGGGCGATGTTCTGCTGCTCGGCCCAGACGAGCAGGCCGGTGGCGGCCCGCTGCAGTTCGTGGGTGTGCAGCTTCACGCTGCGGCCGTCGACCGTGTGCCCGCTGACACCGAGCTCGGCGAGCGGCGGCAGATCGCCGACGAAGTAGCCCTCGGGCAGGTCGAAGGCGATCCGGGACGGCTGCGAGGCGGTCACCTCGGCGGGTGTGCCGGCGTGCGCGATGCGCCCTTCGTGCAGGATGGCGAGCCGCTCGGCGAGCGACTCGGCCTCCTCCAGGTAGTGCGTGGTCAGGAGCACGGTGGTGCCGCTGTCGCGCAGGCCGCGCACCAGGTCCCAGGTCTCGGTGCGCCCTTCGGCGTCGAGTCCGGTGGTCGGCTCGTCCAGGAACAGGACCTCGGGCCGTCCGAGGAGCGCGAGCGCCAGGTCGAGGCGCCGCTTCTCACCTCCGGACAACTGCTTCACCCGTACGTTCGCCCGCCTGGTGAGCGAGACGAGTTCGAGGGCCTCGCCGACCGGGCGCGCCCCGCTGGTGCTTCCGGCCCACATCCGTACGGTCTCGGCGACCGTCAGCTCGGCGGGGAAGCCGCCCTCCTGCAGCATCACGCCGATCCGCGGGCGGACGGCGTTGCGCTCGGTGTACGGATCGTGGCCGAGGATCCGTACCTGTCCGGCGGTGGGCGCCGCGAGGCCTTCGAGCAGTTCGACGGTGGAGGTCTTTCCCGCGCCGTTGGTGCCGAGCAGGGCGAAGAGCTCGCCCTTGCGCACGCTGAACGAAATCCCCCGCACCGCCTCGAAGCCGCCCGTGTAGGTGCGCCGCAGATCGATGACGTCGATCACGCGTTCTTCGGTGGTGGTGTTCATGCCCCAAGTCTCCCCGCAAGGGCCGGCGAAGATCAGTGCGGCCCGTCACGACCTGGGGTGACAGCTCTCACGCCTGCGTATGACACCTGTCATACGCAGGGCGTAGGGCGTAGGGCGCAGGGCGCGGATCCGTGTAAGGACGGGCCGGTCACCGGTCCGGAAACGCAGAAAGCCCCCGGTTTCCCGGGGGCTTTCCGCTCATGGAGCGAACGACGAGGTTCGAACTCGCGACCTCAACCTTGGCAAGGTTGCGCTCTACCAACTGAGCTACGTTCGCATCGCCTCCGACCAGCTCTCACCGGTCGGCGCTGACACAAGACTACCTGATCCACAGCTGTGGTCGTAGACCTGCATCGGAGCGGGTGACAGGAATTGCACACTGCGCCTCCCCCCTGGAAGGGGGGTGTTCTGCTGCTGAACTACACCCGCGCGTTCTCCCGCGGCTTCCGGTTTCCCGGGCCCCGCGGCGCGCTCCAGACTCTAGCCGACCTGCGGGGGTGCAATGCAAGTCGGTCGGGCCCCGGCCCGCCGCGCGGACGTATCCGCGGTGCCGGCGGGGGTGTCGGCGGAGCCTGCCGCCGACACCCCTGAGCCCGGGGTCAGTTCGCGGCTTCGAAGGCCTCGTAGACCTTCTTGGGGATCCGGCCGCGGGCCGGCACCTCCATCTTGTGGGACCGCGCCCAGGCCCGTACCGCCGCGGGGCTCGCCGCCACCGAGGTGTGCTTCACGGCCCGGCCCGCCTTGCCCTGGCCGCGCGAGCTCCGCTTGCGCCCCGCCTCCAGGTACGGGGCGAGCGCCTCGCGCAGTTTCTTGGCATTGTCCTGATTCAGGTCGATCTCGTACGACTTCCCGTCAAGACCGAAGGCGACAGTTTCCGCCGCTTCCGAGCCGTCGATGTCGTCGAAGAGAGTGACCACGACACGCTGCGCCACGAATATCGGTCCTTTCGTGCGGAATCACCGCTCGGCCGCCGGTCCGGCAGATGCTTGGTCTCCGCCGCGCGCCGACGATGCCTTCCACCGGCCTTGATCGGCCTATTGTCCGGCTATTGCTTTTTGCCCGCGAATCCGCCGGCGAATCCTTTGTATCGCGCCCGGCATTGCATTGGGAAGTCCGACTAAATCTCTCCGCGTGTCCGGGCGCAATGGGTGGCGGGAGGTTTCTTGCCGGGTTTCCCGTGATTTTCCCCCGCCATTACGTGCGCAGGCGCCGCCGGACCTCGTGAAAGTGAGCGGGCTCACGTAGGAACCTACGAATCTACGCGAGTAGAAATTTCCGTCGGATACGCTGAACCGGCCAGCTCAGCATCGTGCTGGAGCCACCTGCTCAGCACCACACCCCGGGAGTGCCAGTGGCACGCGTCGTAGTCGACGTCATGCTCAAGCCCGAGATCCTCGACCCGCAGGGACAGGCCGTGCAGCGTGCACTGCCGCGCCTCGGATTCGACGGGATCGCGGACGTACGTCAGGGCAAGCGTTTCGAACTCGAAGTGGACGGTCCGGTGGATGACGCCGCGCTCGCCCGTATCCACGATCTTGCGGAAACCTTCCTCGCCAACACCGTGATCGAAAACTTCACCGTGAAGGTGGAAGAGCCCGTGGTGGGAGCCGAAAAGTGACCGCTCGTATCGGCGTCGTCACCTTTCCGGGTTCCCTCGACGACCGGGACACCCAGCGCGCGATCCGTCTGGCCGGCGCGGAGCCGGTGGCCCTGTGGCACAAGGACAAGGATCTGAAGCAGGTCGACGCGGTCGTCCTGCCCGGTGGTTTCTCCTACGGCGACTATCTGCGCGCGGGTGCCATCTCGCGGTTCTCGCCGGTGATGGAGACCCTCATCGACCAGGCGAAGGCGGGCCTGCCCGTCCTCGGCATCTGCAACGGCTTCCAGGTCCTCACCGAGGCCCACCTGCTGCCCGGCGCGATGCTCGGCAACGACCACCTGCACTTCATCTGCCGCGACCAGAAGCTCCGCGTCGAGAACGCGGAGACCGCCTGGACGGCCGACTACGACAGCGGGCAGGAGATCCACATCCCGCTGAAGAACATGGACGGCCGCTACGTCGCCGACGAGCGCACGCTCGACATGCTGGAGGCCGAGGGCCGCGTGGCGTTCCGGTACCTCGACTTCAATCCCAACGGCTCGCTGCGCGACATCGCCGGCATCACCAACGAGGCGGGCAACGTCGTCGGCCTGATGCCGCACCCGGAGCACGCTGTGGAGCCGCTCATCGGCACCGGCCGCACCGACGGTCTCCCCTTCTTCACCTCGATCCTCAAGAAGCTGGTCGCTCCGTGACCGAGCGCAGCGAGGGAGCCAAAGGACGCAGCATGAGCCTCGACACCGTAGAGAACGCAAGCAAGACCCCCGACGTCGAGCTGCCGTGGGCCGAACTCGGCCTGAAGAAGGACGAGTACGAGCGCGTGGTCGAGATCCTCGGCCGCCGCCCGACCGGCGCCGAGCTCGCCATGTACTCGGTCATGTGGTCCGAGCACTGCAGCTACAAGAGCAGCAAGGTGCACCTGCGCCAGTTCGGCGAGAAGGCCCCGCAGTCCGACGCCATGCTCGTCGGCATCGGCGAGAACGCGGGCGTCGTGGACGTAGGCCAGGGCTACGCCGTCACCTTCAAGGTGGAGTCCCACAACCACCCGTCCTACGTCGAGCCCTACCAGGGCGCGGCCACCGGCATCGGCGGCATCGTCCGCGACATCATCGCCATGGGTGCCCGCCCGGTCGCAGTCGTCGACCCGCTGCGCATGGGCGCCGCCGAGCACCCCGACACCAAGCGCGTCCTGCCGGGTGTCGTCGCGGGCATCGGCGGATACGGCAACTGCCTGGGCCTGCCCAACATCGGCGGCGAGGTCGTCTTCGACGCCTGCTACCAGGGCAACCCGCTGGTCAACGCAGGTGCCATCGGCGTCATGCGGCACGAGGACATCCACCTCGCGAAGGCCTCCGGCGCGGGCAACAAGGTCATCATGTACGGCGCCCGGACCGGCGGCGACGGCATCGGCGGCGCCTCGATCCTGGCGAGTGAGACCTTCGACGATGCGAAGCCGTCCAAGCGGCCCGCCGTCCAGGTCGGCGACCCCTTCCAGGAGAAGCTGCTCATCGAGTGCACCCTGGAGGCCTTCGCCGAGAAGCTCGTCGTCGGTATCCAGGACCTGGGCGCCGCCGGTATCTCCTGCGCCACCTCCGAGCTGGCCTCGAACGGCTCGGGCGGCATGCGCGTCGAGCTGGACGACGTACCGCTGCGCGACTCGACTCTGTCTCCCGAGGAGATCCTCATGAGCGAGTCGCAGGAGCGCATGTGCGCGGTCGTCGAGCCTTCGAAGGTCGACCGCTTCCTGGAGATCTGCGCGAAGTGGGACGTCATCGCGACCGTCATCGGCGAGGTGACGGACGGCGACCGTCTGGAGATCTTCTGGCACGGCGAGAAGATCGTCGACGTCGACCCGCGCACCGTCGCCCACGAGGGCCCGGTCTACGAGCGGCCGCTGGCCCGCCCCGACTGGCAGGACACCCTCCAGGCGGACGATGCCGGCAAGCTCGCGCGGCCTGCGAACTCCGAGGAGCTCAAGGAGCAGGTCCGCAGGCTCGTCGCCTCGCCGAACCAGGCCTCCAAGAAGTGGGTCACCCAGCAGTACGACCACTTCGTCCAGGGCAACACGGTCCTCGCCCAGCCCGAGGACTCCGGCATGATCCGTATCGACGCCGAGACCGGCCTCGGCGTCGCCATCGCCACCGACGGCAACGGCCGCTACGCCAAGCTCGACCCGTACACGGGTGCGCAGCTGGCCCTCGCCGAGGCCTACCGGAACGTGGCGACGACCGGCGCCAAGCCGCTCGCCGTCTCCGACTGCCTGAACTTCGGTTCGCCCGAGGACCCGGCGGTGATGTGGCAGTTCGCCGAGGCCGTACGCGGCCTCGCGGACGGTTGCCGGCAGCTCGGCACGCCCGTGACCGGCGGCAACGTCTCGCTCTACAACCAGACGGGCGAGGCGGCGATCCACCCGACGCCGGTCGTGGCGGTCCTCGGCGTCATCGACGACGTGGCCCGGCGTACGCCCGTCGCCTTCCAGGAGGACGGCCAGCTTCTCTACCTCCTCGGCGACACCCGCGAGGAGTTCGGTGGCTCGGCCTGGTCCCAGGTCGTCCACGACCACCTCGGCGGCCTGCCGCCGAAGGTCGACCTGGAGCGGGAGCGGCTGCTCGCCGAGATCCTGATCTCCGCCTCCCGCGACGGCATGATCGACGCCGCGCACGACCTGTCCGACGGCGGCCTCGTCCAGGCCGTGGTCGAATCGGCTCTGCTCGGCGGCAAGGGTGCGCGGCTCGTCGTGCCGGACGGGCTCGACGCGTTCACGTTCCTGTTCTCGGAGTCGGCGGGCCGTGCCGTGGTCGCGGTCCCGCGCAGCGAGGAGCTCCGCTTCACGGACATGTGCGGGGCGCGGGGACTGCCGGTCACCCGGATCGGTGTGGTCGACGGCGACGCGGTGGATGTCCAGGGCGAGTTCGCCCTGTCCCTGGACGAGCTGCGCTCGGCACACGAGGACACGATCCCGGGCCTGTTCGCGTAACCGGTCCGCGTAACCGGTCCGTGTAACCGGTCCGTGTAACCGGTTCGCGTAACCGGTTCGCGTAACCGGTCCGCTGCTGCGTCTTGGTCTGCGAAGCCCCCGGGCGGCCCGTCCGCCCGGGGGCGCTCCGCTCCGCGCGCCCCCGACCGCAGGACTACGCTCGGGGGCATGCCGCCCAAGTCCCGCCCCCGTGCCTACGATCCCGTCAAGACGCGCGGTGCCGTGCTCGCTCAGTTCGGCCATGTACGGGAAGCCGTGCGCGGGCTCGGTGAGGAGCAGCTGGCCCGGGAGACGTATCTCGCGCCGTGGTCCGTGCGGGAGCTCGCCGCGCATGTCGGGATGGTGATGTACGCCGTCGTGCGGGGGCTGGAGGCCGAGGAGCCCGCGAGGGCCGAGCTGGGGCTCGACCGGTACGTCGGCACGTCCGCCCCGCACGCGGCGGACATCGCCGAGACCGTGCGGGGTCTCGCCGAGGAGCACCCCGATCTCGACGCCTGGTACGGCGAGATCGGTGACCGGCTCATCCCGTTGCTCGATGCCGCCCCCGCCGGACGGATCGTGCCCACCCGCGTCGGGGCCATGGCGCTCGACGACTTCATGGTGACCCGGGTGCTCGAACTCGTCGTGCACACCGATGATCTCAACCGCGCGGCCGGGACCGACGTCCCGATGCACCGCCACGCCCTGGCCACCTGCACCCGCCTCCTCGCCGACGCCCTCGCGCACAGGGCCCCCGGTGCCTCGACGGAGGTCCGGATCCCGCCGTATGCCGTCGTGCAGTGCATCGAGGGCCCCCGGCACACCCGCGGCACCCCGCCCAACGTCGTCGAGACGGATCCGCTGACCTGGCTGCGGCTCGCGACCGGGCGTACGGCATGGGCCGAGGCGGTCGGCGAGGCGCGGGTCAGCGCGAGCGGGGAGCGGGCCGACCTGTCGGCTCTGCTGCCGCTGCTGCGCTGAAGGGGAAGCCGGACGGGAACCGGACGCACACCTCGACCGTCACACCGGCATGCGGTACACCCAGCGAGCAGGCAGCAAGGCAGTGATCGGTTCCGCGGCCGCGGCTCTCGCGGTCGGGCTTCTCGCCGGCTGCGGCGAGCAGCGGGCCGACGGGGACGGCGGCGGCGTCGGGGCGGGATCCGCCTCCGCTGCCGCGTCCGGCGCCGCGTCCGGCGCCGGACGGCAACCGGCCGCGGACGGGACGCCCGCGCTCACCGGTGTCCGGTGGGGCGTCGAGAGCCTCACCGCCGACGGCGAGCGCACCGCGCCGCCCCGCGGTGGCGCGTACATCGAGATCGGGCAGGACGGCCGGATCCACGGCACCTTCGGCTGCAACTCCTTCTCCGGCGAGGCGGCCGTGGACGGCACGAAGGTGACGGTCGGCTCGCTCGCCCGTACCGAGATGTACTGCGGCAACGACTTCGAGGACCGCGCCTTCGCCGTCCTGGAGGGCGGGCTGACGGCGAAGGAGGTCGGCGGCAAGCTGCGGCTGAGCTCGGGCGACGGCGACTTCCTCACCCTGGCCGAGCTGGAGCCCGTACCGCTGACCGGTACGAAGTGGCAGGTCAACGCCGTACTGCACGGGGATGCGGCGACGTCGCTGCCGCAGGATGCGAAGCCGCACCTGACCTTCCGCGCGGACGGCCGCGTGACCGGGAACCTCGGCTGCAACGAGATCGACGCCGAGGCCACCATCCACGAGAACGGCACGCTCAGCCTCCGGCCGGTCGGCACCACGTACAGGAAGTGCCCGGAGGACGTCATGCGCACCGAGCGGGCGCTGTACGCGCTCTTCGAGGGCGGCGGCGAGGTCGAGTACAAGATCACGCATCGTGTGCTGCAGCTGGTCTCGGGTGACAACGGTCTCAGTGCCACCGCGGCGGAGGGCGAGAAGTAGCACGTCCGAGGGATGTCTCGTACGTTCGAACGAAGAATGAGGTGTACCGCATTCGGAGCATGGCTCGATCTCGCCTACACTCGTGCACGTGCCACGTGGTGACGGACGACTCAGCCACGACCTGCTCCCCGGCGAGAAGGGCCCCCAGGACGCTTGTGGCGTCTTCGGTGTCTGGGCTCCCGGCGAAGAGGTCGCCAAACTTACCTACTTCGGGCTCTACGCCCTCCAACACAGGGGCCAGGAGTCCGCGGGAATCGCGGTCAGCAATGGTTCCCAGATCCTCGTCTTCAAGGACATGGGACTCGTCTCCCAGGTCTTCGACGAGACCTCCCTCGGATCGCTGCAGGGTCATATCGCGGTCGGTCACGCCCGCTATTCGACGACCGGCGCCTCCGTCTGGGAGAACGCCCAGCCGACGTTCCGCGCCACCGCGCACGGCTCCGTCGCGCTCGGCCACAACGGCAACCTGGTCAACACGGCGCACCTCGCCGAGCTGGTCGCCGAGCTGCCGCCGGACCACCAGGGCCGCGGCACCAGGGTCGCCGCGACCAACGACACGGACCTGATCACCGCCCTCCTCGCGGGCCAGCGCGACGCGGACGACAAGCCGCTGACCGTCGAGGAGGCCGCCGCGAAGGTGCTGCCCGAGGTCAGGGGTGCCTTCTCGCTCGTCTTCATGGACGAGGGCACGCTGTACGCGGCCCGCGACCCGCAGGGCATCCGCCCGCTGGTCCTCGGCCGCCTGGAGCGCGGCTGGGTCGTCGCCTCGGAGACCGCGGCCCTCGACATCTGCGGCGCCGCGTACGTCCGCGAGGTCGAGCCCGGCGAGATGATCGCCATCGACGAGAACGGCCTGCGCACCTCCCGCTTCGCCGAGGCCAAGCCCAAGGGCTGCGTCTTCGAGTACGTCTACCTGGCGCGCCCCGACACCGACATCGCGGGCCGCAATGTCTACCTCTCCCGCGTCGAGATGGGCCGCAGGCTCGCCGAGGAAGCGCCCGCCGAGGCCGATCTGGTCATAGCGACGCCGGAGTCCGGCACCCCCGCCGCGATCGGCTACGCCGAGGCCAGCGGCATCCCGTACGGCTCCGGCCTGGTCAAGAACGCCTACGTCGGGCGTACGTTCATCCAGCCCTCGCAGACGATCCGCCAGCTCGGTATCCGGCTCAAGCTGAACCCGCTCAAGGAAGTCATCAAGGGCAAGCGCCTGGTGGTCGTCGACGACTCGATCGTCCGCGGCAACACCCAGCGCGCCCTGGTCCGGATGCTGCGCGAGGCCGGTGCGGCCGAGATCCACATCCGGATCTCCTCGCCGCCCATCAAGTGGCCCTGCTTCTTCGGCATCGACTTCGCCACCCGCGCCGAGCTGATCGCCAACGGCATGTCGGTCGACGAGATCGCCACGTCGCTCGGCGCCGACTCCCTCTCGTACATCTCCATCGACGGCATGATCGAGGCGACCACCATCGCCAAGCCGAATCTGTGCCGGGCCTGCTTCGACGGCGAATACCCGATGGAGCTTCCGGACCCGGAGCTGCTCGGCAAGCAGCTCCTGGAGACGGAACTGGCCGCGGGTGCCGCGGCCACGGCAGCGACCGACGCGATCCGTCGGCCGTAGGCCCTCTCTTCTCTTCTCCTCACCTCGACCTGAAAGATCCCAGGCAATGTCTGAGACCGCTGTTCCCTCGTCGTCTGGTGCCTCCTACGCCTCCGCAGGCGTGGACATCGAAGCGGGCGACCGCGCCGTCGAGCTGATGAAGGAGTGGGTGAAGAAGACGCAGCGCCCCGAGACCACCGGTCTCGGCGGCCTCGGCGGGTTCGCCGGCCTCTTCGACGCCTCGGCGCTCAAGCGCTTCGAGCGGCCGCTGCTCGCCTCTGCGACGGACGGCGTCGGCACGAAGGTGGACATCGCGCGCCGGCTCGGCGTCTACGACACGATCGGCCACGACCTCGTCGCGATGGTCATGGACGACATCGTGGTCTGCGGTGCCGAGCCGCTGTTCATGACGGACTACATCTGCGTGGGCAAGGTGCACCCCGAGCGGGTCGCGGCCATCGTGAAGGGCATCGCCGAGGGCTGTGTCCTCGCCGGCTGCGCGCTCGTCGGCGGCGAGACCGCCGAGCACCCGGGGCTGCTCGGACCCGAGGACTTCGATGTCGCGGGCGCGGGTACGGGCGCCGTGGAGGCGGACCGGGTGCTGGGCGCGGAACGCATCCGAAAGGGGGACGCGGTCATCGCGATGGCGTCCTCGGGACTTCACTCCAACGGGTACTCGCTGGTGCGCCATGTGCTCTTCGAGCAGGCCGGGATGAGCCTGGACACCGAGGTGGCCGAGCTGGGCCGCAGCCTCGGCGAGGAGCTCCTGGAACCCACGAAGATCTACTCCCTCGACTGCCTCGCGCTGATGCGGACCACCGAGGTGCACGCCTTCAGCCATGTGACGGGCGGCGGGCTCGCGGCGAACCTGGCCCGGGTGATCCCGGACGGCCTGCACGCCGTGGTGGAGCGGTCCACGTGGACGCCGGACCCGGTCTTCGGCCTGGTCGGCAAGGCCGGTTCGGTGGCGCGGGCCGAGCTGGAGAAGACGCTCAACATGGGCGTCGGCATGATCGCGATCGTGCCGCCGGAGTCGGCGGAGGTGGCGGTCCGCACGCTCGCCGACCGCGGCGTGGAGGCCTGGGTGGCCGGCGAGATCGTGGAGCGCGGCGAGCACGCGCTGGGTGCCGAGATGGTCGGCGACTACGGGATCTGAGGGGGCTGGGGGCGTCAGCCCCCATGAACCCAGCCCGCCGCGGAGCGGCGGAGCATCCCGGGGCGCAGCCCCGAAAGCAGCACGAACCCCGGTCCGGCGAAATCGCCCGGACCGGGGTTCGTGTGTGAAGCTGTACGCAAATTCCGAAGCTGTACGAAAAAGAGTCAAGCGCCGCGGCGCCGCGACGCCGGAGGATCGGACTGGTCGTCCTCGTCCTCGTCGTCGTTGTACAGATCCGCGTACTGGGCGTACGGGTCGTCTTCCTCGTCGTCCTCGAACGGCTCACCATTCGGCGGCTGCTGCGAAGTCGAAGCGCCCAGCTCATCGGCCAGACGCGAAAGATCAGTCCCGCCAGTGCTGTACTTCAGCTGGCGGGCGACCTTCGTCTGCTTGGCCTTTGCCCGGCCGCGCCCCATGGCTCGACCCCCTTGGATATGGGGCTCACTGGCCCCAGAGTCTTGACACGCGTTCATGATCAGGAACGGACTCTCCGCGGAGAGACCGTGCCGTAGGGCTTCAACGGTACCTGCTTCAGCGCGCATACGGTACGCCGCCCGCAGGACGCGCCTGCGGCGAGCACCAGTGGGGAGCCCCGTCCCCGCTGGTCAGTCCCGATTTTAACCTGTTCTTCGCCTGCGACCCGCCGACCGGCGTGAGCCTTGTCTCGTCGCTGACGGTCCTGAATGGCACAAGCACACCCAGGACCGTCGTACGGACGACGCCGCTCAGGCCTTTGCGGCCCGTGCCTGAGCCATCAGCTGCTCCGCGATCCGGTCCGCCGCGGCGGCCGGCGGGATGCCGTCCGTCTTGGCGCGAGCGAATATGGCCAGCGTGGTGTCGTAGATCTTCGAGGCCTTGGCCTTGCAGCGCTCGAAGTCGAAGCCGTGCAGCTCGTCGGCGACCTGGATGACGCCGCCGGCGTTCACGACGTAGTCGGGCGCGTAGAGGATGCCGCGGTCCGCGAGGTCCTTCTCGACGCCCGGGTGCTCCAGCTGGTTGTTGGCCGCACCGCAGACGATCTTCGCGGTCAGCGCGGGCACCGTGTCGTCGTTGAGGGCGCCGCCCAGTGCGCACGGGGCATAGATGTCGAGGCCGTCGACGCGGATCAGCGCGTCGGTGTCGGCCACGGAGGTCACGACGGCACCTTCCGTACCGGCGTGCCGGTCGAGAATCCTCCGTACGGAGTCCTCACGCACGTCCGTGATGACGACCTCGGCGCCTTCGGAGACGAGATGCTCCACGAGGTGGTGACCGACCTTGCCGACACCGGCGATACCGACCTTGCGGCCGCGCAGCGAGGGATCGCCCCACAGGTGCTGTGCGCTGGCGCGCATGCCCTGGTAGACGCCGAAGGCGGTGAGCACGGAGGAGTCGCCCGCGCCGCCGTTCTCGGGGGAGCGGCCGGTGGTCCAGCGGCATGCGCGGGAGACCACGTCCATGTCCGCGACGTAGGTGCCGACATCGCAGGCCGTCACATAGCGGCCGCCGAGGGAGGCGACGAAGCGGCCGTAGGCGAGGAGCAGTTCCTCGCTCTTGATCTGCTCGGGGTCCCCGATGATCACGGCCTTGCCGCCGCCGTGGTCGAGTCCGGCCATGGCGTTCTTGTACGACATCCCGCGCGCGAGGTTCAGGGCGTCGGCGACGGCCTCCGCCTCGGTCTCGTACGGGTAGAAACGGGTGCCGCCGAGGGCGGGGCCCAGAGCGGTGGAGTGGATGGCGATGACGGCCTTGAGGCCGCTCGCCCGGTCCTGGCAGAGCACTACCTGCTCATGTCCGCCCTGGTCCGACTGGAACAGGGTGTGCAGCACGTCGGCAGGGGCGCCGGTCACTTCGGTCACGGTGGTGACTCCCATGGATGTTGCGGCGGTTGGAACGGCTTCCTGTGGGTGGGGAGGCCGTGTGAGAGCAGAGTAAGACCTCGGAGGCATCCCCAGGGCCGGAGAGCCGGTATCCGGCACTCCGTGCTGCGGATCACTCTCTCGCGCGCGGGCGGCGTGGGACGATTCAGGGGTGACCGAGGTGTCGGCGGTATGCGTTCCCTATGCGTCCTATCTGCGCGTGTACGAGCCGCTGGCGGCCTTCGGGGAACGCGAGCGCGCCCACTGGCTGCGCTACGCGGAACGCGAGGAACACCCCTCCTACCAGGACGAACTGCGCCGCTCCCTGCGCGATCTGCTGACCGGCCCGCCCGTGCCGGTCCCCGTGCACGAGAGCGCCGACGCCTTCCTCGTATCTGTGGACGGGGTCCTGTGCGTCTGCCCGTGGCGGACCCGGCTGCGCAGCTGGCAGGCGCTCGGGGCGCTCGACGACGAGCTGCCGCTTCCCGTGCTCGACGCCGCGCTGCCGCCGGTGCTTCGCCGGCAGGCGGCCGCCGACTACGCCGACTGGCGCGAACGCAATCCCGACGCCCGCCCGTGGATCCGCTCGTCCGCCTGGCAGGTCCCGCTGAGCTGGTTCCTCCTCTTCTCCGACGAGGAACGGCGGTACGAGGAGAAGGGGACGTACGAGGAGAAGCAGGCGTACGAGGAGAAGCAGGCGTACGAGAGGGAGCAGGCGCACGAGGGTGAGGAGCCGGCGCGTGGTGCGGCGGACGCGCCCCTGCTGCGCTACCGCACTCCGATGGTGCAGGCCCGGCGACGTCTCGCCCGGGGGCTCAGGACGCTGCGCGAGCACTTCGACGAGGGGCCGATGGTCGAGGGGGTGACGGATCTCGGGCGTTGGCTCGAGGAGTTCCACCCGCGTTCACTCGTCGAGCTGGACTACGGCGGCCTGGTGCACACCCTCCCCTCCGATCATCTGGCGGACGACCACTCGGCCGCGGACGTGGCCGAGGGCATCGCGGCACTGCGCGCGGGCGACGGCGAGGAGGCGGCCGCCGCGTATGCACGGCTTGTGGAGCGGTGGCGGACGGTCCGCCTGCGGCAGTACGCAAGTTGACCAAATCGGGGCATCCTGGCCCCTCTCGGGTCTTTTGCGCATCTCGGTTGGGGCTATGGTCGGAGGACTGCGAGGACGTAGGTCCCGATCCGGGCCAAAGGGTCAAGGGTGACGGACTGCACGTACAGCGCCCTTGCGCCGTTCCCGGTGCTCCATGCCAAAATAGGACAAGGAGTCCGGGGAGGACTCTGTCCGCCCAACCTGGGGCGGAATGCTCGGCATTGCACTCTGATCGGGGGGTCTGATGACTTCTGATCACGCTGTGACTGATCGTCACGCCTGCGTGACTGTCCGCTATGGCACGGTCCATCGGCTTCCGTCGTTGATGGACACCTGAGAGGGCAATTCCATCGGTTTGGCCGACGCGGCTGGACGGATGGTGTAGTTGTAGTGCCGAGGACAAGCCGTTCGTCCTATAACCGACTCGACTCGCGTCCGCCATTTCGGGCAACGCGGGTCAAGGTGCAGAATTTAGAGGAAAGAACCGAGAACGATCGGTTCTCCCGAGGAGGCCGCTCATGACCGCTCGCACCCCTGATGCCGAGCCGCTGCTGACCCCGGCTGAAGTCGCCACGATGTTCCGCGTCGACCCCAAGACGGTCACGCGCTGGGCGAAGGCCGGCAAGCTCACGTCCATCCGCACGCTGGGTGGGCACCGTCGTTACCGCGAGGCTGAGGTCCGCGCACTGCTGGCGGGCATCCCGCAGCAGCGCAGCGAGGCCTGAATCACCCCTCAGCCCGCAATTCTGGGCCGTACCGGGTCCCCCAACCCGGCCGCAGCCCGCACATAGCTCCACACGACTCGGGTCACTGCCCCAACAGCGGCCCTGCCCAAGACATCGGGTGCGTCGTCGATCGCGCTGGACTCCGCCGGGTCCGGCGCGATCTTTTTTGTGCGCTCACGGGGGCGGGTGGCGTGGGTGCTGAGCGGAGCTGTTGGAGTCTGGGCGAGGTCCGGGGGTGTGACCGGGCCGCACTCGTCAGTAGGTGCAATTGCACATATTAAATTGACCTGTTGTAGGAGGGGTGTAAGTTCCGGTGTTCTGGAAACTTATTCGGTGACACCCGTCACACGACGTGCGGCTTGTGGCATACGCCTTACCTGGGGTAATGGCATCGCGGGCCGGAGGCGATGCGTTGACCCTCCCTCAGGGTCCCACCATGGGCCCCGACTTACCGGCGGCTTTGGTCATCTCCTCGAAGGACTTTCGTCCTGGGGGCAGGGCGCAGGGCGCAGGGAACACGCAGAAGGCCCGCACCTTGCGGTGCGGGCCTTCTTGCTGCGGTCCTGACGGGATTTGCTGTATCCGTGGCGGCTCCGTCGCGGGCGCGGCCTCCGGTTGGCTGCGTGCACGAGAAAGGCTCCGCATCGCATCGGATGCGGAGCCTCGACAGGCGGTCCTGACGGGATTTGAACCCGCGGCCTCCACCTTGACAGGGTGGCGAGCACTCCAAACTGCTCCACAGGACCTTGGTTTGCGGCGCTTGTTCCTTCGTTGCGCTGCGAGAAGAGACTGTACAGCAGTGCAGGCCCGGCGGTCGAACTCACTTGTTGCGACCGCGCCGCTACGGATCGAGGGGGCCGGACACCCCCTACGGAGCCGCCGCGTCCACCGCCTTCACGATCCGCTTGTCGGAGATCGGATACGCCGTCCCCAGGGCGTGCGCGAAGTAGCTGACCCGCAGTTCCTCGATCATCCAGCGGATCTCGCGCACCTGCGGCGGCACCGGCCGCCCCTGCGGCAACTGCTCCAGGAGCCAGGCGTACTCGTCCTGCATCTCGTGCACCTTCTCCATCCGCGCGGTGTCCCGCTGCGCGGACGTGGGCATCTGCTGCAGCCGCCGGTCGGCGGCCACGAGGTAGCGCAGCAGGTCCGGCAGCCGCCGCAGTCCGGCCTCGGTGACGAAGCCGGGCTTCACCAGGGCGTCCAGCTGGGTGCGTACGTCCTGGAGGTTGGGCAGCAGCGCCGCGCTCCTCGTGGACTTCAGGCGGCGCTCACAGGCCTGCCAGGCGGCGAGCACCTGCTGCACCTGGCCGACCGTGTGCACGGTGGCGTCCACGAGGTCGGCGCGGACCTTCTCGTACAGCTTCCGGTAGGACTCCTCGTCCCAGGCGGGCCCGCCGAAGCCCTCGATCAGCTTGTCCGCGGCGGCGGTCACGCAGTCCTCCACGAGCGCCGGGATCGAGCCGTGCGGGCTCGCGGAGAGCGTGAGCTTCTGCTGGTTCGTCAGCTTGCCGGAGGCGAACTTCGCCACGTTCACCGGGATGTTCAGGAGGATCAGCCGGCGGGTGCCGCGCCACATCGCCTGCTGCTGCTCGGTCTCGGTGTCGAAGAGCCGTACGGAGACGGAGGTGCCGTCGTCCACGAGCGCCGGGTAGGCCTTGACCGGCTGCCCTGCGCGCCGGGTCTCGAAGACCTTCTGCAGCGAGCCGATCGTCCAGTCCGTGAGGCCCTTGCGCTCGATCGACGGACCGCCGGAGCGTTCCGCGGTCGCGGCCGCCGCCTTGGAGATGGCCTGCCGCGCCTTGGGCTTGAGCCTGAGCCGCAGCGCCTCCAGGTCCTTCGCCTCGGCGAGCTTCCTGCGGCGCTCGTCGACGATCCGGAAGGTGATCTTCAGATGGTCCGGTACGCGGCCGAGATCGAAGTCCTCGGCGCTCACCGGCACCCCGACCATCGCCTTCAGCTCCCGCGCGAGGGTCACCGGCAGCGGCTCCTGAAGGGGCGTCGCCCGTTCCAGGAAAGCCTTCGCGTAGTTCGGCGCGGGCACGTAGTGGCGGCGGATCGGCTTGGGCAGCGAGCGGATCAGCTCGGTGACGACGTCCTCGCGCAGGCCCGGGATCTGCCAGTCGAAGCCCTCGTCGGTGACCTGGTTGAGCACCTGCAGCGGGATGTGGACGGTCACACCGTCCGCGTCCGCGCCCGGCTCGAACTGGTAGGTCACCCGGAACTTCAGCGAGCCCTGCCGCCAAGTGTCCGGATAGTCAGCCTTGGTGACGGCCTCCGCGGACTCCCTGATCAGCATCGAGCGCTCGAAGTCGAGCAGCTCGGGCTCCTCCTTCTGCTGCTTCTTCCACCACGAGTCGAAGTGCGCGCCGGAGACGACGTGCTCGGGCACCCGCTGGTCGTAGAAGTCGAAGAGAGTGTCGTCGTCGACGACGATGTCGCGCCGGCGGGCCCGGTGCTCCAGCTCCTCGACCTCGGTCAGGAGCTTGCGGTTGGCGGCGAAGAACTTGTGGTGGGTGCGCCAGTCGCCCTCGACGAGCGCGTTGCGGATGAACAGGTCACGGGAGACCTCCGCGTCGATCCGCCCGTAGTTGACCTTCCGCTCGGTGACGATCGGCACGCCGTAGAGCGTCACCTTCTCGTACGCCATCACCGCCGCCTGGTCCTTCTCCCAGTGCGGCTCGGAGTAGGTGCGCTTGACCAGGTGCTCGGCGAGCGGCTCGATCCACTCGGGCTCGATCCTCGCGTTCACCCGCGCCCACAGCCTGGACGTCTCCACCAGCTCGGCGGACATCACGAACTGCGGGGTCTTCTTGAACAGCGCCGAGCCGGGGAAGATCGCGAACTTCGCCGACCGTGCGCCCAGGTACTCGTTCTTCGCGCCGTCTTTGACGTCCTTCATCCCGACATGGGAGAGAAGGCCGGCGAGCAGCGACACATGCACCTGCTGGTCGGCGGCGTCGTCCTCGTTGAGATGGATGCCCATCTGCTTGGCGACGGTCCGCAGCTGCGTGTAGATGTCCTGCCACTCGCGGATCCGCAGGAAGTTCAGATACTCCTGCTTGCACATCCGCCGGAATGAGCTCGACCCGCGCTCGCGCTGCTGCTCGCGGACATAGCGCCACAGGTTCAGATACGCGAGGAAGTCGGAGGTCTCGTCCTTGAACCGGGCGTGCTGCTGGTCCGCCTGCGTCTGCTTCTCGGCCGGGCGCTCGCGCGGGTCCTGGATGGACAGCGCGGCCGCGATCACCATGACCTCGCGCACACATCCGTTCCTGTCCGCCTCCACGACCATCCGGGCCAGCCGCGGGTCCACCGG
This sequence comes from Streptomyces lothianensis, assembly GCF_047779955.1. NCBI lineage: Bacteria > Bacillati > Actinomycetota > Actinomycetes > Kitasatosporales > Streptomycetaceae > Streptomyces > Streptomyces lothianensis. Next base: position 28,120 of record NZ_JBLMKT010000007.1, read on the forward strand.
CAGCTGGGCGAGCTTGCGGCCCAGCTGGGTGAGCCGCTTGCGTACGTCCTTCTGCTTCGGGTCGAGCGCGCCGAGCTCCTGGAGCAGTTGCACACCGTCGCGGATGTTGCGGTGGTCCGGCGGGTCGATGAACGGGAACTTCTCGATGTCGCCGAGCCCGGCCGCGGTCATCTGCAGGATGACGCTCGCCAGGTTCGTACGCAGGATCTCGGCGTCCGTGAACTCCGGACGGGACTCGAAGTCCTCCTCCGAGTAGAGCCGGATGCAGATGCCGTCCGAGGTACGGCCGCAGCGGCCCTTGCGCTGGTTGGCGCTGGCCTGGCTGATCGCCTCGATGGGCAGGCGCTGCACCTTGGTGCGGTGGCTGTAGCGGGAGATACGCGCCGTGCCCGGGTCGATCACGTACTTGATGCCGGGGACGGTCAGCGAGGTCTCGGCGACGTTCGTGGCCAGCACGATCCGGCGGCCGGTGTGCGGCTGGAAGACCCGGTGCTGCTCGGCGTGCGACAGGCGCGCGTAGAGCGGCAGGACTTCCGTGAACCGGTACTTCTTCTTCTCTAGCGCATCCGCCGTGTCACGGATCTCCCGCTCCCCGGAGAGGAAGACGAGGATGTCGCCCTTGCCCTCGCGCTGCAGCTCCTCCACGGCATCGCAGATCGCGGTGATCTGGTCGCGGTCGGAGTCGTCCGAGTCGTCTTCGAGGAGGGGCCGGTAGCGGACCTCGACGGGATACGTACGGCCGGAGACCTCGACGATCGGGGCATCGCCGAAGTGGCGGGAGAAGCGCTCCGGGTCGATCGTCGCCGAGGTGATGACGACCTTCAGATCAGGGCGCCTGGGCAGCAGCTGGGCCAGATAGCCGAGCAGGAAGTCGATGTTGAGGGACCGCTCGTGGGCCTCGTCGATGATGATCGTGTCGTAGGCGCGCAGCTCGCGGTCCGTCTGGATCTCGGCGAGCAGGATGCCGTCCGTCATCAGCTTCAGATACGTGGAATTGCTGACCTGGTCCGTGAAGCGGACCTTCCAGCCGACCGTCTCGCCGAGCGGGGTGTCCAGCTCGTCGGCCACGCGCTCGGCGACCGTACGGGCCGCGATACGCCTCGGCTGCGTATGGCCGATCATGCCGCGGACGCCGCGGCCCAGCTCCATACAGATCTTCGGGATCTGCGTCGTCTTGCCGGAGCCCGTCTCACCCGCGACGATCACCACCTGGTGATCGCGGATCGCCTCGAGGATCTCGTCCTTCTTCTGGCTGACCGGCAGCTGCTCCGGATACGTGATCTCCGGCAGCGCGGCCCGCCGCTCCCGTATGCGCGCGGCGGACTTCTCCGCCTCACCGGCGATCTCGTCGAGCACCGCTTGGCGTGCCTCGGGCTTGCGGATACGGCGGGCACCCTCGAGGCGGCGGCCGAGGCGGTGGGCGTCACGGAGCGAGGTCTCGCCGTTCACGAACCTGGCGAGATCGTCGAAGGAAGTAGACATACGGACCCCAGGATCTCACCTGGCGCTCGGCGGTGGCGAACGCATTTCGGTCCGCTGTGTCCGCGTATGTATCCGTGTAGGGCACACTTGGGCCCCGGTCCGCCCGTGCGCCGAGGGGGCGCGGCCACGCCCCGCACGCCCGCACGCCCTGCGTACGTCCCTCCAGGAGACCTGCTCACTCATGTCCGCGAACAGCACCGCCGACAAGAACCCCCGCAGCCGCAACATCGTCATCGGCGCCGGTGTCGCGACCGCCGCCCTGCTGCTCGGGCTCTTCTCGTACACCGCGACCAAGCCCTCGCCCCCGGCCGCCAGGAGCAATCCGGTCGCCGAGGTCACCGAAGGACCGCAGGACGAGTCCCGCTCCCCGCTCGAAGCGCTCGCCCGCCGCGAGGGCGGCGATCCGCTGGCGGTCGGGGAGGCGGACGCGCCCGTCGTGCTCATCGAGTACGCGGACTTCCGCTGCTCGTTCTGCGGGAAGTTCGCGCGCGACACCGAGCCGAAGCTGATCGAGAAGTACGTGGCGGACGGGACCCTGCGCATCGAGTGGCGCAACTTCCCGATCTTCGGCGCCGAGTCGGAGCGCGCGGCGCGGGCCGCCTGGGCGGCCGGGCAGCAGGGGCGGTTCTGGGAGTTCCACGCGCTGGCGTACGCCGAGGACGCCAAGGAGAAGGGCTTCGGGGACGAGCGGACCACCGTGCTCGCGAAGGAGGCGGGCGTCGCCGACCTCGCGCGCTTCGAGAAGGACCGGGACGGCGAGGCCGCGGAGCAGGCGCTCACGAAGGACCGCGAGGAGGGCTACGGGCTGGGCGTCAGCTCCACCCCGTCCTTCCTGGTCAACGGCCGTCCCATCGCCGGCGCCCAGCCCCTGTCCGCCTTCGAGGAGGCGATCGAACAGGCGGCGGCCGCCAAGAGCGCGGAGGCCAAGGGCGGGGACCAGTAGTGCCCGGGATGGACATCGGCTACTTCGCCGCCTTCCTCGGCGGCCTCCTCGCCCTGCTCAGCCCGTGCAGCGCCCTGCTGCTGCCCGCGTTCTTCGCCTACTCGATCGAGACCTCGTCCCGGCTGCTGGCCCGCACCGGCATCTTCTACCTGGGCCTGGCCACCACCCTGGTCCCGCTGGGCGCGGCCGGCTCCTACGCGGGCCGCTTCTTCTACGGCAACCGGGACGCGCTCGTCCTCATCGGCGGCTGGCTGATCATCGCGCTCGGCGTGCTGCAGATCCTCGGCATGGGCTTCGCCTCCCGCCGGATGACCGAACTGACCGGCCGTATCCGCCCCACCACCGGCCTGTCCGTCTACGCCCTCGGCGCGGTCTACGGCCTCGCGGGCTTCTGCGCGGGCCCGATCCTCGGCAGCGTCCTCACCGTCGCGGCCCTCGGCGGGAACCCGGCCTACGGCGGCGCGCTGCTCGCGGTGTACGCGCTCGGCATGGCCGTCCCCCTCTTCGTACTCGCCCTCCTGTGGGAACGCTTCGAACTGGGCAGGCGCAAATGGCTGCGCGGCCGGACGGTCCAGGTGGGCCGCCTCGAACTGCACACCACGTCCCTCCTCTCCGGCCTCTTCTTCGTCACCCTCGGCGCCCTGTTCCTCGCCTTCGACGGCACGACCGCCCTCCCCGGACTCCTCGACGTGGACAGCTCGTTCACGGTCGAGCAGTGGGCACGGAGGGTGGGCGAGGCGGTTCCGGACTGGGCGGCGCTGCTTGCGGTGCTCGGGGTCACGGCGACCGTCCTCGCCGTACGGGCCCGGCGGCGTCAGCGGCGGGTATCGGGCCGTTCGCACACGGTCAACGGGTAGCCGGAGTCGCCTCCGGCCCACCGTGCCGAGCCTGTCGAGCCCCCGCCGCCGACGGCAGGCAGCCGGGCTCAGACGAGTTCGTAGAACCCGTCGCCGTCCAGATAGCGCGTGGTCAGCGCGTCGCGGGCGACGGTGGCCGCGACCTCGTGCAGGAGGTAGACCCGCAGCGGGAAGGTCCAGTCGTCGGTGGACGGGTGGAGGGTGTCGCCCGGATGGGCGCGGAACAGGACGTCGTGGAAGCTGTCCAGGGCGCGCAGCTCGGCCAGCCGGGGGTACGAGCGCAGGGTGCCGCCCCGGGGAGACACCATGTTGACGATGCGGGCGTGGCGGTCGACCCGGTAGTCCTCGTCGGCCGCGGCGAGAAAGGCGTCCGGGGCGGTACAGGCGTCGACGGTGAGGTCGAGCTGGCTGGTGCCGAGGGCGGCCGTCACCGGGACGTGAACATCGGCCCCGCAGACCCGCGCGCCCGTTTCGACCAGCCGAGGGCCCTGCGGCGTCAGCTTCAGTTCGGTGTGCGCGGGTCCGTGGGCGATACCGAGGGCGTCGAGTACCCCGAAGGTGTGCTCGACCAGACTGTCCTGTTCCGGTCCCCGCCGGGGCAGCAGCTCGGCGCCGGCGGCGAGCTCGGAGACGCCGTTGGCGCTCAGCGTGTGCATCTTCCAGATGTCGGAGACACGGTGGACGCCGTCGCGGCTGACCGTGTTGACGATGTACTCGTGGCCGACCAGGTACTCCTGGGCGAGCACGGCGTCGTTCGACTGGCCGAGCACGCTCGTGCTGCCGTGCAGGGAACGGAAGGCCGCCTCGACCTCCTCGGCCCCCGAGCAGTAGAAGACGCCGTCGCTGCCCGCGCTGCTCACCGGCTTCAGCACGACCTGGCCGCCGCCCACCTTCTCGTACCAGCGCAGCAACTCCTCCCGGTCCGCGGTGTGGAGCTGCTCGACGGCCGGGAGTCCGGCTGCCCTGACCGTTTCGATCATGCGGTACTTGTCGCGGCGGGCCGTGCTCAGATCGGTCCCGTTCGACGGCAGCCCGAGCCGCTCGCCGAGGGCGTCGGCCAGCAGGACCGCGCGTTCGACGCCGGGGACGAGGCCGATGACGCGATGCGCGCTCAGAGCCCGCAGCGTCTCGTCGAGGTCACCGCGGTGGACGAGGTGTGCGTCGAAGTCCTCGGGCCGGTAGCCGCGAGCGTAGTTGGCGGGGATGTCCGGCGTGCTCTGCAGGTGGACGCAGGCGTGACCGCGACTGCGGAAGATCGGTGCCAGACAGCGTGCACTGGCGTAGGCGTCGACGATGACGACCACCGGGGCGCTCGCAGTGTTCATGGGTTCCTCATGGGTGTGGTGGCTCGGTGAGCGGTCTCGGGGCGGGCTGGTGCGCACCGTGCGGATCAGGCCGGGTGATCCGGTGCCTGTGAATCCGAGGCGGAGGGGCTGGTCCGTACCCGCACCCGAGCGGCGGCGGCCTCGGCGCGGTGAGCGGCTTCCCCGGCATCGCGGCCCACCGCGATCACATCGCCGCACACCCGGTCGGCCGACCAGCTGACCTGCGGTATCACCATGCCTGGCTTCGCCTTCACGCCGAGGGTGACGCCTTCGAGCCCGTCGTCCGGCAGCTCGACCTCGGTCACCGTGCCGGGTTCGGCCGACAGGAACCGGATCGCCGCGCCGCCGAGCGGGGCCGGGACCTCGGCCTTCCAGGGTTCGAGTCCGAGCGGTACCGCCACCGCGGCGCGGACCAGGTCCACGCCGTAGGCGAGTCTGACCAGCTCGGGGATGTTGTCGCCGCCGGCCCGGTTGTGGGACTCGATGATCCGCAGCCCGTCGGCCGTGATCATGATCTCCGTGTGGGAGGGGCCCTCGACCAGGCCGACCACGTCCAGCAGGCGCTCGGTCAGCCGCACGATCTGCTCGCGGGTGCCCTCGTCGACGTCCGCGGGGACGGAGTGCCCCGATTCCACGAACCCGGAGCCGAGGAGTTTGTCGGTGACGGCGACGACGGTGTGCGCGCCCTCCACCGAGAAGCCCTCCACACTCACCTCGCGGCCGGTGAGGAACTCCTCCGCGAGCATCCGCGTGCGCCCGGCCGCCTCGACCAGCGACCAGACCTCGGCGGCCCGGTGCGCGGCCTCGACCTTGTGCACATCGCGGCTGCCGCCGTAGTCGAGCGGCTTGATGATGCCGGGCCCGCCGATCTCGTCGAGGAATCCGGCCAGTTCGGCCGCGTCGTGCACGACCCGGAAGCGGACCGGTGAGAGGTCCGCCTCGGCGAGCCGGCCGCGCATCGCGGACTTGTCCTTGAGCAGGGTGACCGTGCGCAGGGAGTTGCCGCCGAGCGCGAACTCCTCGTTGAGGCGGGCCGCGGCCACCAGACCCAGTTCCGCTGGGGAGAAGAAGCGCACCACGGGCAGCCGGGCGTGCAGGGCGCGTCCGGCCTCCAGGACGGCCTGCTGGTCGGCCAGGTCCACTTCGACCACCTCGACGCACCAGCGGCGTGCGGCCTCCGGGTCGTACATGCCGGGCTTGGCGAACTGGACGATTTCGCAGCCGAGTTCAGCGGCCGACTGCAGCACGCTGGGGCGGCCGCCAAGCAGGGCGATGCGCGGAGCCATCTCTCGTGCTCTCCGATCTGTTCGTGGGGGGAGGGAGGGAGGTGAAGGACGGGAAGGAGAGGGGGACGAGCCCGGGCCCCGGAGCCCGCTCGCCGGCCGGGAGGCGGTCACTGCTCGATGAGCGTCACGTTGTCCCCGAAGCGCATCAGCGGGCGGTAGTCGGCCGCGCGGGTGTGGCGCATGGTGCGCAGCATGGCGATGGCGCTGCCCGCGGCTTCGTCGTCCTGGATGATCGAGCTGTCGTCACCGACCAGGGTGGCGGTGATGGTGATGTGCTGCTCGATGTCCTGCAGATCCGCTTCGAGCAGCGCGTCCCGGGCCAGCGCGACCTCGGGGTCGTCGGCGGCGAGCTTCTCGAAGGAGTCGGTCCAGGTCCTGGCCAGCGTGCGCATGGCCTTGCGGAAGGCCTTGTGCTCCGGCTGGGTGCGTCCGGTGAGGGCGGCGGGGACGGCCGGCGGGCTCATGGTGGGCCGGACCTCGGCGTCGTAGCAGGGCGCTGACATGTCGCCGGAGTGCATCATCGCCGCGGTGAAGGCACGTACGTACACCGCCGCCTCGCGCAGGGCCCTGCCGGCCGCCTCCGTCTCGCCCTCCTCCCTGTTGACGAGGGCGCGCCTCACCGCCTCGGCCGCGGCGAGGTTGAGCACGAAGTAGAAGTGGTGGGTGATGACCCAGCGGGTCAGCTCGTCCTGGGCAGGCTCGACGGGGGGCGGCCCGGCGGGCGTCAGGGGCGAGGCGGGATCGCGTTCCGCCGTGCGCGGGGCGAGGCCGCGCAGCACCTGGATCATCGCGTGCACCTCCGCGGCCTGCTGGTTCAGCGTCAGGCGGGCTATGCGCAGGTCGGCCAGGGCGCGGGCGACGATGACGGTGACCTCGGACACGAGGCGGGCATCGTCCAGTTCGGCGGTGCGGACCCCGAAGTAGTCGTGGTTGGGGACGATCGGGGTGAGCGACGAGGCGTCCATCGGCTCCACCTGGGCGAGTTCGGCGAGCCGGGCGGCCGCCGTGACCGCGCCTTCCAGAGCCGTCCTGATCTCGGCCGGACGGGCTCCTTGCGGGTTGAGCAGTTCGGTGTGCAGGCCCTCCAGGGCGGTCACCGCGATGTCCAGGGACGCTTCCACGGGCGCGGCCGGCCGGGAGTTCGCACGGACCAGGTTGTTCGAGGGCAGGATGACGAGGGGGAGTTCGGGGCAGGCAGCAGACAAGTCAGACACCTCGGTGCGTCATGTGCGGGAACAGAGGAGGAGGCGGCGCGCGGCGGTCACGCCCGGGCGTGACCGCGGGCCTCGTTGAGGAACTGGCCGAGGTAGCCGTCGTGCGGCAGGTGCGGGTCCTGCCACCACCGGGTGACCGGGCCTTCGACGACCGTGCGCACCCCGGGCATGGCGAGGGCTTCCTCGACGAGCGAGGCGTCTTCGGTGAGCAGACCGAGAGCGAGCGAGTCGTCCAGGGCCGTCATGCCGTCGGTCCTGCGCCAGGGCGCCACCCAGGCGCAGGGAAAGGGAAGTTCGGTCGCGAGTGCCGGGTGGTCGGGGCGGTCGAGGAGGTACACCGAGGGGCGCAGTGCGACGGCCTGGCCTCCGACGGGCGCCAGCGGACCTTCCGGGAGGTGCGCGGCGACGAGATCGGGTGCGCTCCCGGCGGCGGAGGCGGCGGCCGCGCGCAGCGCCTCGGCCTCGCGCCGGGGCCGCACCGGCAGTACGGCGCGCGGGTCGGTGACCTGGTGGGCGGGGAGCGCGGCGAGGCGTTCGGCGAGCCGTTCCGCCAGCAGCCGGTGGTCGCCCGTGGTCAGGACGGCGGTCGTATTGGTGCAGCGCACTCCGCCGTCCCCGGCGATCTCGGAGACGAGATGGTCGAGGAGGGGCTCGTCGACCTCGGTGTCCACGAGGATCTTGCTGCGGCCCGGTCCGCGTACCAGCACCCGGTCGTTGCCGCGCAGCCGGGTGACGGTGGCCTCACTGCCGTAGACGAGGGCGAGGTCGCCCGTCTCGGTGAGGACGTCCGCGGTGGCGTGCCCGCCGGGGAGCAGACTGACGCTGCCGGGATGCAGGCCCGCGGTGAGCAGGGCGCGCACCAGGCGCAGCGGGGTGAAGGGGTCCCGGCCGCCGGGTCGTACGGCGACGCGGTAGCCCATGGCGAGTGCCTGGAGCCAAGCTCCGTGAGTGCCGGGGTGGTTGCTCGGTGCGATGACGGACAGCAGTCCGCCGCGGCGCACCCAGCGGGCGGTCTCTCCGGCGCCGGCCGGAACCTGGCGTCGGACCACTTCGCCGAGTGACTCCCCCTCGCGGGCCACGCGGTCCAGCACACCGTGCGCCACGGAGACGGGCACACCGGAGGCGAGCGCCTGGAGCCGGCAGTACTCCTCGGGGGACTGGCCGCCGAGGGTCGCCTTGGCGAAGAGCCGGCCCGCCTCGGCCAGGACGTCGAGACGCTCCCGGAGGTCGGGTTCCGGCGAGCGCCGCATGGCCTTGACCGTCATCCGGGCCACGAGGGGCGGGATCTCGTGCACGGTCGCCAGAGGTTCGCCGGTGACATCGTGCAGGACGCGGGTGTCGCGGGAGGTGTGTTCCTCGCCGGCACGCAGTGCGGGAACGGGTGATAACAGCACGCGATCAACTTCCTTGGATCCGGGCTCGGTTCGGATTCCCTCGCGTCCGGCCGGCGCCGGTGTCTCCGGGACCGACCGGACGTCGCGGAGGCGGTCCGGTCGGGCGGATGCGGTCGGGTCGGGGCGGACGCGCTCGGGTCAGAACGGCCAGCCGTCGAAGACCACGGCGCGGGAGGGCGCGGCCTCGACGTCCGCGATCTTGATGGGCAGCGCCATGAGCTGGACGACGGGGTTGGTGATGCGTCCGAGGTTCTGGATGTTCTCCAGGATCGGGATGCCGGCGGCGAGCAGCGCGCGGTGCACCTGGCCGCTGCGGTCGTCGGGCCTCTCGGTGATGCAGTCCATGCCGACCAGCGTGGTGCCGTTCTCGGCCATCCACTCGGCCGCCGAAACGGTGAGGTAGGGGGGCTTGTCCCAGTAGTCCTCGCGTCCGAGGTAGCGGTCGGGGTGGTCGGTACGGATCAGCAGCCGGTCCCCCTCCTGCCACACGTCGCGTACCGCCTTCTCCAGGTCCTCGCCCGTCACCGGGTCCAGGTCGCGCTTGTGGGAGAGGTCTGCGACGACCGCGCGGCCCACGAACGTGCTCAGCGGCACCTCGTCGATCTTCTCGCGGTCCTCGAAGAAGTGGTAGCCCGACTCCACATGCGTCCCATTGTGGGGGAATATGTCCAAATTGGAGAAGGTTCGGCCGATCCCGGACGGGTCGGTGGCCGGCGTCATGGCGCGCCGAATGTGGAATTCCGGATACCACGGGGCGTCATAGGAGGGCATGCCCTCGGACCAGCCCTGGCTAATGTCTATCAGCTGCACACCGCACTCCGTCACCTGAGTGGAATTCACCCCACCGGGGCGGCAGGGCCGGAGAGAACGTAACACGCCGGCGGGGGAAGTCCAGGGCGATTTAGTTAGCTGAAGTTTGAACGGAATGCGGAGTCTTTAATTCCGTGAGGCGGGAATCGGAATGGGTTGCTTCGCCGATTCATCCTTTACTTGAACTCACCGATTTATTACCGGTCCTTTGCATTCCGGATTCTGTGGTGACGTTATGCCTGGTTTGGGTGGTTGCTTTGTCGTGATGAGGTGCATGGGGGCCCTTGGTCCGCTAAGTGAGAGTGGGTGGCATCTGTCAGTCTTCCTTGGCAAAGGCGCATTATGCCGCTTCTGCCCGTTTGGATCTCCAGAAGTTCCTGCTTGCGACTCGGTGGCGGGCTCGGCTACTGTCGCCGTCGGCTCAATGAGGTAAGTGTTCGACTAGCCCATGGAAGGCCAGTTCCGTGATCGTGATAATGGATTCCACGGCGTCAAGAAAAAGTGCCGAAAAGGTCGCCGACACCCTTTCGGTGAATGGAATCGAAGCATTCTTAGTAATTCTGGGTGAAGCCCTCGTGCTTGTTTCGGAGAAGACCGGAACCCCGGAGTTGGTGGCCGAGCTCGACGATCTTCCGGACGTCGCCCGTGTCCTGTTGGTGCCCGGTCCGCAACGGCTCACCAGCCGCGTCTTCCGGGAGGAGAACACCCAGGTCCGCGTGGGTGAGAACGTCCAGACCGTTTTCGGTGGTACGGATTTCGTCGTGATCGCCGGCCCCTGCGCCGTGGAAAGCGCGGAACAGATGACCGAGATCGTCGATCTTGTGCGGTCGGCGGGCGCGATCATGCTGCGCGGCGGTGCGTTCAAACCGCGCACCTCGCCGTACAGCTTCCAGGGGCTCGGACTCGCCGGTCTCGCCCTGCTCGCCGAACAGCGCCGGCGCACCGGACTTCCCGTGGTCACCGAGGTCGTCACCCCGAAGGACGTCGAGTGCGTCGCCGAGGAAAGCGACATGCTGCAGATCGGCGCACGCAACATGCAGAACTTCGAGCTGCTGCGCGAAGTCGGCGCCGCGGGCAGGCCCGTCCTGCTCAAGCGGGGCATGTCGGCCACGATCGAGGAGTGGCTGCTGGCCGCCGAGTACCTGCTGCACAGAGGCAACGACGACGTCGTCCTGTGTGAACGCGGCATCCGCAGCTACGACCGCAGCACCCGCTTCACGCTCGACCTCAGCGCGGTGGCCGAGGCCAAGCGCCTCACGCACCTCCCGGTGATCGTGGACCCGAGCCACAGCACCGGCAAGCCGCACCTGGTCGGTCCGATGTCACTGGCCGCGGCCGCAGCCGGCGCGGACGGGCTCATCATCGACGTGCACAACGACGCCCGCTCCGCGCTCTGCGACGGCGCCCAGGCCCTCGACGGCGATCAGTTCGCGTCCGTGATGGCCCAACTGAGCCCGCTTCTGGACGCCGTGGGCCGAAGGCTCGCCCCGGCCGCCCAGCTCGCCTCGGCCTGACCGACCGACAGGAGACTCCAGCATGTCGAGCCCGATCCGCGATCCCTTCACCGCGGACCTCCCGCCGGAGGAGTTCGTTCCCGCCGCCATGCGGTGGCACTTCTCTCCCGAGACCGGTTCACCGTACTGGCTCAAGCGCGCCGACTCCCTCGGCTTCGATCCGCTCACCGACATCCGCACCTGGGACGATCTGGACCGCTTCCCCGATGTGAGCGAGGAGTGGCGCACCGTCCCCGTCGACGACCTCGTGCCGGCCGGAACCGCCGCCGAACCCTGGGACTTCCAGGTCTTCGACAGCGGCGGCACCACCGGATCGCCCAAGCGCATCGTCGAGTCCCGCTCCCGCCGCAACGGCGTCCACTGGGTCAGCGAGGTCCTCGCCGAACACGGGATACCCGGCCACGGCGGGGGGCACTGGCTGCACATCGGTCCCACCGGACCGCACATCGTCGGCCGGTCCGTCGGCCTTCTCGCCCAACTCCGCGCCACGTTCTGCCACTACATCGACTTCGACCCCCGATGGGTCAAGAGCTGTGTCCGGGAGGGCAGGGGCGAGGAGGCGGGTCGCTACGTACGGCACATCCTCGCCCAGGCCGGCGACATCCTCGCCACCCAGCCCGTCTCCGTGCTCTTCGCCACCCCGCCGGTGCTGGAGGCGCTCTGCGCGGACGACGCCCTGCTCGACCTCGTGCAGCGCAAGGTACGGGGGGTCGTCTGGGCGGGCACCAGCGTCAGCCCGGAGACCCTGCGCGCGTTCGAGGAGGAGCTGTTCCCCGACGCGGCCGTCGTCGGGCTGTACGGCAACACCATGATGGGCATCGCTCCGCAGCGCCCCCGCGAGAGCGACGACGCCCACCCGTGCGTCTTCGTCCCGTTCCACCCGTACAGCCGGGTCAGGGTCGTCGACCCCGAGCGGCCGACGCAGGAAGTGGCATACGGCGAACGCGGGCAGGCCCGCATCAGCCTGCTCTCCCGCGATCTCCTGGTCCCCTGGACGCTGGAGCGGGACTCGCTCATCAGGGTGGCCCCGACCACGCGCTACCCGCAGGACGGGCTCGCGGACATCCAGGTTCCCTCCGGTGACGCGGGCCAGGGAGTCATCGAGGGGGTGTACTAGGCATGGCCGTCGATACGGCGGCAGCACCCGCCGCCTTCACCCTCACCGCCGACGAACACGCCGACCTTGTCGCCGTCTGCCACGCGGGCGTCGAGCGGGCCCGCACCACCGGACGCCACGCCCTCGTCAGCTGGGCCCGGCCGTACGAACTCGCCGATCCCCTCGTGGCCTGGGCGCGAGCCCGCACGCGCACGGGCCGTTCCCTGTACTGGCAGTCGGCATGGGACGGCACGACCGTTCTCGCCTTCGGCAGCGCCCACGATCTGCGCGGCACCGGAGCCGACCGCCTGGCCACGATCCGTTCCGCCTGGACGGCGCTGGTGCAGGAGACCGTCACCGGCGGCATGTCCGGAGCAGGGCAGGGGCCCCTGGCCGTCGGCGGCTTCGCCTTCGCCGACCCCGCCGGCGCGGCTCCCGGCGCACTGCCGGAGGCCCTGCTGTGGGTGCCGTTGCTGCAACTGCGCCACACGGCGCCGGAATCGGCGGAGCCTACGGGCCTCGCGGGCCTCGCGGGCCTCGACCTCGCGGAACCGACCGGTCCCGCCACGGCCGAGTTACGACTCAACGCCCTGGTGGACGGCAGCGACGATCCCGAACTGCTGGCCAGGACGCTGACCCTGCGAGTCGGGCGCTGCCTCGCCGCCAGGGACACCGGCGCCCTGGACACCGGCATCCGGCACGCCGACGACCCGAGATCCGCCCTCCGGGCAGTCTCAAGTGTCGAAACCCCCGCGGCCGGTGAGTGGAAGGGCCTCGTCCGCAGCGCCACCGAGCGCATGCGGGCGGGCGACTTCGAGAAGGTGGTGCTCGCCCGGCGTCTGGACGTCACCGCCGACCGGGAGTTCGACGTGCCCGCGGCGGTCCGCCGGCTGCGGGAGACGTACACCGGCACGGCCGTCTTCGCCTTCGGGCACGGCGGCACCACGTTCCTCGGTGCGACCCCCGAGTATCTGGTCCGGGTCGGGAACCGGGAGGTCGAGGCGCTCGGCCTGGCCGGCACCACCCCGCGCGGGGCCGGGCCCGAGGAGGACCTGGCGTTCGAGGCCGAGCTGTCGGGCAGCACGAAGCTCCGGCACGAGCACGAGGTCGTGGTGCGGATGCTCAGCGACGTACTCGCGGAGTCCTGCGTCGACGTGACGGCCGGCACCGAGCCGCAGGTGCTGAAACTCGCCAACGTCCAGCACCTTTCCACTCCGGTACGGGCCCGCCTGCCCGAGGGCTCGGCGGAGGGAGTCCTCGGCCTCGCGGCCCGTCTGCACCCGACACCCGCGCTCGGCGGCCACCCCCGCGCCGAGGCACTGGACTGGCTGGCCCGCCACGAGGGATTCGACCGCGGCTGGTACGCCGGTGCGGTCGGCTTCACCGACGGCACCGGGAACGGACAGTTCGCCGTGGCCATCCGTTCCGCCCTGGTCCAGGGGCGCTCGGCCGCCCTGTACGCCGGTTGCGGACTCGTCGCCGACTCCGACCCCGACACCGAGTACGCCGAGACCTGCGCCAAGCTCCGTCCGATGCGCGCCGCCCTCGGCCTCGACTGACACCCGTCGTGGGCCCGGTGCCGCCCCGCGGGGCGGCACCGGGCCCCGTTCCCGTCCCCGGACCCGAGCCCACGGAGAACAGCCACCGTGCCCCTGGAGAACATCGTCGTCGTCGGCGGCGGGCTGGCCGGCGCGCACACCGCCGCCGCACTGCGTGCCCGCGGCCACGGAGGCGCGCTCACCCTCGTCAGCGCCGAATCCCATCCGCCCTACGACCGTCCGCCGCTCACCAAGTCGGTGCTGGCCGGCGGGGAGGAGGACACGACCTTCCCCACCGACTGGGCGGCGCTGGACGTCGACCTGCGCCTGGGCGAGCGCGCCGAGGCGCTCGACCTCCACGAGCATCGGCCGGGCGGCGTTCTGAAGACCACGTCGGGCTCGCTCGCCTTCGACGGGCTCGTCCTCGCCACCGGCTCGGAACCCGTCCGGCTGCCCGGTGCGGGACGCCAGCACGTGGTCCGCACCGTGGACGACGTCCGCGCGCTGCGTCCGCTGCTGCGCCCGGACACCCGGCTCGCCCTCGTCGGCGCCGGGTGGATCGGAGCCGAGGTCGCCACCGTCGCCGCCGCGCGGGGATGCCGGGTCACCGTGGTGGAGGCCGGCCCCGCTCCGCTCGCCACCGCGGTCGGCGAACGGGTCGGCGGGTGGACCGCGCCCTGGTACGCGGCGGCCGGCGTCACCCTGCGCTGCGACACCGCCGTCGCCTCGGTGGACCCCGGCGGACTGCGCCTGGCCGACGGTGAGTTCCTCGCGGCCGACGTGGTGGTCGTGGGCGTGGGCGCCCGCCCCGCCGTCGGCTGGCTCGCCGACAGCGGTCTCGAGATCGCGCGCGGGGTCGTCGTCGACGAGTCCCTGCGCACCGCGCGCCCCGAAGTGGTGGCGCTCGGCGACTGCGCCGCCTGGTGGTCGCGGCGCTACCGGCGTCATCTGGTGGTCGAGCACTGGGACACCGCACTGAAGTCGAGTGAACAGGCCGCCGCCGCGCTGCTCGGCGAAGACGTCCGCCACGACCCCGTGCCCTACTTCTGGTCGGAGCAGTTCGGCCGCACCGTGCAGTACGCGGGCGACCACCACGGCGCCGACCGGACCGTCCTGCGGGGCTCGCCGCAGGACCCGGCATGGACCGTGTTGTGGCTGGCGGGCGACCGTCTGTGCGCGGTGCTTGCCGTGGACCGGCCCCGCGACCTGCTGCAGGCACGCCGCGCGCTCGCCAAGGGCTGCGTCGTCGACCTCCCCGCCGCCACCGACCCCGGAACCGCGCTGCGCGACGCCCTGCGCGCGGCCTGAGAACCCCGGAGAGGACACCCGTACATGACCACGACGACGACCACGACCCATCCGTCGCCCAGATTCCGCACCGCGCTCGACCGACTCACCGCCTACCGGCCCGAGGAAAGGGTCTTCGGCCCCGACGGCCGCTACTACGCCCTCGCGGCCAACGAGACACCGTTCGGCCCGCTGCCCGCGGTGACCGCGGCGGTCCAGGAAGAGATCCAGGGAGTCAACCGCTACCCCGACAACGGCGGCCGTGCGCTCACCGCCGAGCTCGCCGAACGGTTCGGAATCGACCCGGAGGGGATCGCACTCGGCTGCGGTTCGGTCGGCGTCACCCAGCAGCTGCTCACCGCCGTCGCCGACCCGGGCGACGAGATCCTCTACGCCTGGCCCTCCTTCGAGGCGTACCGCCTGCTGACCCGGCTGGCCGGGGCCGCCTCCGCCGAAGTACCCCTGCGCGACGACAGGCACGACCTCACCGCGATGGCGGAGCGCGTCACCGAACGCACCCGGCTGATCTTCGTGTGCAACCCGAACAACCCGACCGGAACCGCCGTCGGACGCGCGGAACTCGAGCAGTTCCTCGACCGGGTGCCGGACGACTGCCTGGTCGTCCTGGACGAGGCGTACCACGAGTACGTACGCGACCCCGACGTCCCCGACGGCCTCTCCCTGCTCACCGACCACCCCAACCTGGTCGTCCTGCGCACCTTCTCCAAGGCGTACGGACTCGCCGGCCTGCGCATCGGCTACGCGGCCGGGCACCGCGAGGTCATCGGCACCCTGCGCAAGGCCTACCTGCCCTTCAGCGCGGGAAGTGTCGCCCAGGCGGCAGCGATCGCGGCGCTGCGCTCGGGGGAGGAGGTGTCCCGCAGGACCGACTTCATCACGGCCGAACGCGCTCGTGTCGCCGCCGCTCTCACCGCGCACGGACATCCCGTGACGGCGAGCGAGGCCAACTTCCTGTGGCTGCCCCTCGGCGAGAACTCCGCCGCGTTCGGCGCGCACTGCGCGGGCGCGGGTGTCTCGGTACGGGCCGTGGCGGGCGCCGGTGTCCGCGTCACCCTCGGCCTGGCCAGCGACAACGACGCCTTCCTGGCGGCCGCCACCACCTTCCCGACGGCCTGAGAAACCGTCGCCGCACCAGCACTCGCTCCCGCACCAGCACGCGCTCCCGACCACCAGTACCCGCATCCGCACCCGCACCAGTACCCGCACCAGCACCGGCTCCCGCACCCGCATCAGCACCCGCTCCGGGCCCGAAGGGCAAGGGCCCGGCGGCGGGCTCGCGAACCGCACCTACCACCGAGCCGGCAGCGCCCGGCTCACTTCTTGGAGACGCATGTCCTTCCTCCGCCCCCGGTTCCCGGGCGAACGCGCCCTGGTGTCGGGAATCGCCGTGGACGCGGTCGGCTCCGGCATGTACGTCCCGTTCAGCCTGGTCTTCTTCAGCCATGTGACGGGCCTGCCGCTGCCCCTGATCGGTCTGGTGCTCACCGTCACCGGACTCGTCGCCATCGCCGCCGTCCCCCTGGTGGGCATCGTCGTGGACCGTTTCGGCGCCCGCACCACCCAGATCTCCCTGTACGTGGTGCGCGGTGCCAGCTTCGCCTGCTTCCCGCTCGCCGACACGCTCCCCCTCTTCGTCGTGGTCGCACTGCTGACCTCCGTGGGCACCCGCGCCTTCCGGCCCGCGCAGGACGCACGGTTGGCCGAACTGGCCGACGGCACCGACCGCGACCGTCTGCAGGCGCTCAGCCGCAGCCTGAGCAACGCCGGTCTCGGGGCGGGCACCCTGATCGCCTCGGTGCTCATCGCCACCGCCGGCGACTTCGGCTACACGGTCACCGCCTGGCTGAACGGCGCGAGCTTCCTCGCGGCGGGCTTTCTCGCCTCCCGCACACCGGCCGCTCCGCCCCGCACCCCCGCGCACCAGCGTGCCCGCGGGGGCGGCTACCGGGTCGTCGCCAAGGACCGGCCCTTCCTGACCCTCGTCTGCGCCAACTTCCTGGTCGCCCTCGGCTTCTCGGCGCTCACCGCGCTGCTCCCGCTGTACGCGACGGGCTGGCTGGACCTGCCGGACGGGCTCCTCGGCAGCGCCTTCCTCCTGAACACCGTGGTCTGCGCGACCCTCGGCGTCCCCGTCGCCGCACTCGCCCGGCGCCGCTTCACCTCCCGGCCCAGGACCGCCGCGGCCGGTGCCGCGCTCTTCGCCGTCGCCTTCCTGGGCCAGGCCGCGCTCGGCACCGTCCGGCCGGACGGCGTCCCGCTCCTGCTGACCGGACTGCTGGGCGCGGTGCTCGTGATGACCATGGGCGAACTGCTGTACAGCCCGTCCTCCGGCGCTCTGTCACAGTTCGCCGCGCCCCAGCAGCTGCGCGGGCGCTACCTCGCCACGTACCAGCTGTCGTGGTCGCTCGCGTACGCCCTGGGCCCGACCGTGTTCACCCTGCTGCTCACGGTCGACGGCCGACTGCCCTGGCTGCTGGTGGCGAGCACGGCGTCCCTCGGCGCGGTGCTGCTCGTACGGGTGGAGCGGAGGCTGCCGGCCGAGGCCGTCACCTTCGCCCCCGCTCCCGCGCCCGGCAAGCAAGCCCCCACCGCCGCCACTTGATCCGCTCGGTCCGCGAGGGGCCGCGGAGTTCGCGGGGCCGTCGGGCCGTGGCCGTCGGCCCGCGGGGTCCGCGCAACCGGAGCCGAGCAACCGAACCAACCATGACGGGGGGTGCCCCCCCCCCCCCCCGGCGCACGATCTGGAGAAGGACATGGACCGCGTAACCCTGACCGAAGCGTATCTGGCGGAGCTGGAGTCCTCGGGACTCTCCAGCGAGGAACTGCTCGGCAACCTGCCGCAGAACAAGATCCTCAACAGCGACAAGCCGAACGGGATGGGCAAGTGGCTCGCCCGCCCGGTCTTCCTCGGCGGCGAGGAACTCGCCCTCCTCACCCGTGACCTGGACCATCTCCTCACCGCGCTGGACAGCCTCCCCGCGAAACTGTTCGGTGGTGACTTCGCCGCCTTCGCACGGGCCGTGGGACTGAGCGAGCCGCAGGTCGAGGCGGTGCTGCAGAACCGCGGTGAGCGGATGACCCGGCAGAGCCGGGCCGACCTGGTCCACGACGGAACCGGCTTCAAGCTGCTCGAACTCAACCTCGGCAGCGCGATAGGCGGCGTGGACAACGTCGACGTCTGCCGCGAACTCCTCGAGGTCCCCGTCCTCGCCGGGTTCGCCGAGCAGCACGGCCTCACCTTCGTCGACTCGCTGCGCGAACAGGTCCACAACATCCTCACCGAGAGCGGCTTCTCGGCCGCCGACAATCCGGTCGTCGCCCTCACCGAATGGCCCACCGCCTTCGCGGACGAGCTCCCGTACATGACGCAACTGTGTGAGCGCTGGGGCGAACTGGGCCTCGACGCCACCCCCTGCCACCTCGGTCAGCTGGAGGCGCGTGACGGGCGGGTGTGGCTGGAGGGCCGCCCGGTCGACATCGTCGTGCGCATCTTCCTCATCCGGGATGTGACGGGCCCCGACGCGCCTGCCCTGACCGGGCCCCTCTTCGACGCCGCCCGCCGAGGCGAGGTCAAGATCTTCACCCCGCTCGACACCTCCGCGTACGCCAGCAAGGCGGCGCTCGCGCTGCTGTCCGACGAGGGCAACCGGCACCTGTTCACGTCCGAGGTGCTGGAGAGCCTCGACCGCATCCTGCCCTGGACCCGCCACGTGCGCCGCGAGGAGGTGACGCTGGAGAACGGCGACCGCGTCGACCTCGTCGACTACGCCCTGACGCACGCGGACGAGCTGGTCCTCAAGCCGACATCCCTCTCCGGCGGCAAGGGAGTCGTCCTCGGCTGGGCCGAGGACCTCACCCCCGAGGCATGGCGCGCGCACATCCTCGCCGCGCTGGACAGCCCGCACGTCCTGCAGCGCCGGGTGCGGCCCGCCCAGGAGACGGTCCCCGTTCCCGGCGGCGGGGTGGACCGGTTCCGTCCGGTGTGGGGGATCATCACGGGCGTCAACGGCTTCATCGGCGGCAGTGTGCGGGCCATCCCCTCCGCGGCCGGCGACGTGGTGGTGAACGTCGCCAACGGCGCCCACGTCGGAGCGCTCCTGCACGAGGCACCGGCCCCGTCCGCCTGATTCGAGGCACCGCCCCGGACTTCCCGACCACCCCGGCAGTGCCGGACGCCCGGTCTGCCCACCCTCGTAGCGCGGCGCGTATGCCGCGCAGTTCCAAGGAGACCACCGTCATGAAGGCCGCTGTATTCCATGGCAGGCGCGACATCCGGGTCCAGGACTGGCCGGACCCGCCCGACCCGGGGCCGGGGGAGATCCAGCTCGAGGTGGTGCGCGCGGGCATCTGCGGCACGGATGTGGAGGAGTTCGCCACCGGCCCGCATCTCATCCCGCTGACCGCACCGCACTTCGCCAGCGGCCATCAGGGCCCCCTGGTCATCGGCCACGAGATGGTCGGCCGGGTGGTCGCGGCCGGCCCCGGCGTCGACTCCTTCCGGCCGGGCGACCTGGTCGTCCCGGGATCCGGTGTCTCGTGCGGCGAGTGCCGCTGGTGCCTGGCCGGTCGGACCAACGTCTGCGCCCGGTACTACACACTCGGGCTGCACGTGGACGGCGGCCTCGCCGAGCGCGTCAACGTCCCCGCCCGGATCAGCCGACCGGTGGGAGGGCTCGACCCGGACGTCGCCATCATGGCGCAGCCGCTCGCCGTCGCCCTGCGGGCGGTGCGCGGCATCACCACCGAGCCGGGGAGCCGTACCGTCGTGGTGATCGGCCTGGGCAGCATCGGCGCCCTCGCGGTGGCCGCCTGTGCGGCCCGGGGCGTGGAGACGATCGGTGTCGACGTCACGCCCGGCCGGCTGGAGACCGGGCGCAGGGCAGGTGCGGGCCTGCTCGTCGACGCCTCGCGGGAGAACGCGAGCGACGTGATCCGGGCGGCGACGCGGGGACACGGCGCGGACGTCGTGATCGAGGCGTCGGGCGCCACCGCCGGGCTCGCCACCGCGATGAACGCGGTGTGCCGGGGCGGTCATGTGCGCCTCGTGGGCCTCCACCGCGACCCTTCCCCGCTCGACCTGACGCGGCTGGTCCTGGAGGAGATCACACTCGACACCTCCAAGGTCCACATCTGCGACCAGGACCTTCCCGAGGCGCTGGCGCTGCTCGACGCCCATCCGGAGATCGCCACGACGGCGCTGGACGACGTCATCGCCCTGGACCGGCTGGTCCCCGACGGCTTCGTCCGCGTCGAGCGGGGCGACGTGGCGGGCAAGGTGGTGGTCCGTCCGTAGATCCCGCGAACCGTGGGCAGGGCGAGTCGCGGCCCGTCGGGATGACGGCCGCGGACGCGCTCGCCTCGACAACCGCTCGCGATCGGGTCCGTACGAACCGGTCTCCGCCCGGTCAGCCGGGCCGCGTGTGGTCAACCGGGACTTGTATGGTCAACCGGGACTTGTGCGGTCAACCGGGCCGCGTGTGGTCAACCGGGACTTGCGCGGTCAACCGGGCCGCGTGCGCAGCAGTTCGTCGGCCACGGCGGTGCGCGCGTAGAGCACGGAGCGGCCCACGCGGTGCGCGCTGACCAGCCCCGCGTCCCGCATCGCGGTGAGGAACTGGGAGACCCCGGCGGGCGAGATGCTGGTCCGCCGGGCCAGTTCGGTGGTCGAGGCGGGGGCCTGCAACTCGGTCAGCAGCAGGGTGCGCGAACGGCCGAGAACCGCGGCGACCGCGTCGGTCCGGGAGGGCTCCGACCGCTCCCACAGCACGCCTGCTCCGCGCGCGGGATAGGCGAGTTGGAGCGGTTCGGTGTCCCGCACCACCGTCAGCAGCCCCGGTCCGGCGAACACCGACGGGACGAGCAGCAGCCCCGCCCCCTTGGTCGCACGGTTCAACGTCTCCGGTCGGCGGATCAGGCGCAGTGTGTTGTCATCCCAGCTGACCTTGGAGTGCAGCCCGTTGAACAGCGCACCCGCGCCGTACTCGGCGACCTGCCGGGCCCGGTGGAAGACATCGGCGTCAAGGACCGTACGCATCCGCTGCCAGTACGGCGCCAGAGCCAGCTCCCAGAACTTCTCGATCTCCGCCGCCAGGTCGGCCAGCCGCGCCTCCGGATCGGCCTCCAGGGACCGCACCCGGGCAGAGGGCCCGCCCACGTGCCGCCCGAAGTGACCCAGATCCCGGCGCACGGCCGCAGGGGCGGAGCCGCGGATGGTGTCCAACTCCTCGGCCAGCGAAGGCGTGTGGCGGGCAGGGGCGGGATTGAGGAAGTCCGGGAGGTACCCGCTCGGCGGGATCAGTGCGGCGAGCCAGCCACGGTCCAGCTCGGCGGCCGCGAGCCGGGGACGCACCTGCTCGACCCAGGGGAGGTGGACAGGGGCGGGACACGCGGAGCGCAGCAGCCGGTAACTGGTCACGACCTCCCACATGGGCGAGATCGCGAACCGCATTCGAGCCAGGTCACTGGCCGAGAACTCCATCTCCGCCAGGGCGGATCCCCTCCACCATTCAGTCATCACTGAATCATTTGTGGCGCCGGATCGGGCCCCACATCATGCGACCATGTTCTCCGCTTACAAGGGCCTGCCACGTACGGCCTGGATCATCTTCGGCGGCACGATCGTGAACCGCATCGGCTTCATGGTCGTGCCCTTCCTAGTCTATTACCTCGGCTCAAGGGACGTCAGTACGTCCCAAATCACCTATGTGCTGGGCTGTTTGGGCATCGGCAGCCTGGTCGGCCCGCTGCTCAGCGGGGTGCTCGCGGACAGCTGGGGCCGCCGCTCGACGATGGTCACCGGACTGGTGGGAACGGCCTGTGCGCACGGCCTGCTGTTCGCCGCGCCCAACCTCGTGACCCTGGCCCTCGCGGCCGCCGTCCTCAGCGTCTGCGGCACCATGGTCAGCCCCTCCGCCAACGCCCTCCTCGCCGAGTCCGTCGACGATGAACGCCGCCGCAACGCCTTCTCGCTCGTCCACTGGGCGGTCAACATCGGCAGCGCGGGCGCCGGCGTCCTCGGCGGCTTCCTGGCCGAGAACGGCTACTGGCTGCTCTTCCTGGTGGACGCGGCCACGGCCCTCGCCTTCGCCGCCATCGCGGTGACTTTCCTCCCCGAGGGCAAGCGCACCGCTCCGGCCCCGGCCGGCCAGGGCGGCGGCTATGGCGTGGTCGTGCGAGACCCCCTGATGCGGGCGATGCTGCCGCTGTTCGGAGTCACCCTCGCCATCTACTCCCTGACCGAGGCGAGCCTGCCGCTCGCGATCCGCGACGACGGCCTGTCCCCGAAGGTCCTCGGCCTGATCGCCGCGCTCAACGCTGTCCTGGTCGTCATCCTCCAGCCCCTCGCCGCCTCGGTCCTCGCCAAGGTCCGGCCGCTCATCGTCTACGTCTTCGCCTCCGCCCTCATCGCGGTCGGCGTCGCGCTCACCGGCCTCGCGGACGACCTGTGGAGCTACGGCGCCACCGTTGCCGTGTGGTCGCTCGGCGAGGCCGCCATCGGCGGCATCCACTCGGCGACGGTGCAGAGCATCGCCCCGGAACACGCGCGCGGCCGCTACCAGGGCGCGTTCCAGTGGCTGTGGGGATCGTCCCGCTTCCTCGCACTGACCGCGGGAACGGCCGTGTACGCCCATCTGGGGCCCGCGTACCTGTGGTGGTTCTGCGCGGTGGCCGGAGTCCTGGCCCCGCTGGGTGTCCTCGCCCTGGGCCCGGCCATCGAACGGCGTACGGCGCAGCTTGCGGCCGCGAAGGAGCAGCCGAAGGAGGCGGCAGCCGGGATGTGAGGGAACACGGAAGGCCCCGATCCGAGGATCGGGGCCTTTGCTGTGGCTGGGGCCGGGGTCGAACCGGCGACCTTCCGCTTTTCAGGCGGACGCTCGTACCAACTGAGCTACCCAGCCACGAGATCCACGAGGGATCTCAGCGGTCCTGACGGGATTTGAACCCGCGGCCTCCACCTTGACAGGGTGGCGAGCACTCCAAACTGCTCCACAGGACCAAGCTGTTGCGCGAACAAGTGTCGCACAGGGTGTTGCGTGCCCCCAACGGGATTCGAACCCGTGCTACCGCCTTGAAAGGGCGGCGTCCTGGGCCACTAGACGATGAGGGCTACTGCTGTACTGCTCTGCTTCGTCTGGTCGCCCCCAGGGGACGTGAGAAGCATGTGACTCCGCATTCCCCGAAGGTTCCGCTTCTCCCATGCTTCGAAGAAGCTTAGGACGGTCAAGCCCTGACCGGTGCGCTGTGGCACGACCAGACTGTACTACGGCCTGTGGGCCGGGGCCAAACCGAATAGGCGGCAGCCCCTTACGGGGTGTTCTCCTCCGGGAGATGGCGGCTGACCTCCGCCTTTGTCAGGCCCAGGCCGCCCAGGCGGATCTCGTCCCAGGCCTGGAGGCGGCGGGTCTCGCGGTCCAGGTAGAGGACCGAGGCCGAGAGGGGATCGGGCTCCTCGTCCTCGTTCTCGACCGCCCGCAGACCGCTGCCGCCCGTGGATCCCTCGATACGGAGCCGGGTGCCGTCCTCCATGACCTCCGTCTTCTGGCGGTGCAGGTGCCCGGCCAGCACCAGCGGCACCGCCCCGTCGGTCTCGCGTGCGGCGACCGGGTTGTGGGCGACGGCGACGTCCACGGGCGTGCCGCGGGACCGCTCCAGCAGCAGCGCCGCGGCGAGCGCCTGACCGGCGAGTTCCTCCGCGGGGTCGCCCTCGGCGGCCACCGAGCGGTCCGGGGTGTACTGCGGATCGCCGATCCCGGCGATCCGCAGCCCGGCGATGTCGACCGCCTCGCCCTCGTCGAGGACGTGGGCGTTGTCCATGCGCTCCAGGTACGCCTGGGTGTGCCGCGTGGAGTCGTGGTTGCCGCGGACCCACACGTAGGGGGCGCCGAGGTGTTCGACCGGGTCGAGAAAGGCGTTCTCGGCGGCGCTGCCGTGGTCCATCGTGTCGCCGGAGTCGACGATCAGATCGATCTCGTACTGCTCGACGAGTGAGCCGATGATCTGCCAGGCCGCCGGGTTGAGGTGGATGTCGGAGACGTGCAGGAGGCGGATGGTGCCCGGGTCGGGCTCGTAGACGGGGAGTGTGGAGGCGGCGTCGTAGAGCCGGGTGACGTTGGTGACCAGGCGCGCCAGCTCCTTCTGGTAGACGTCGAATTCGGTGACGATGCTGCGCGCGTTGCCGACGAGGGAGGGGGCGGAGGCGAGCAGGCCGGAGAACTTCGGTTCCAGGACGGATTTCGGGTTCCACGTCGCGTACGCCGTGAGCCCGGAGGCCGCGAGTACGGCGAGCGCCGTGCCGCCGGTGAGGAGGGCGCGCCGCGGGGAGCGGTAGACGGCCAGGCCGAGGGCCGTGGCGCCGGAGACGACGGCGATGCAGGAGCGTACGGCCAGGTCGCGGGTGCCGGAGACGACATCCGACGTGACCTCGTCCTGCAGTCCGGAGAACAGCTCGGGGCGGTCGATCAGGAGCTGTGAGCGGGCCGGGTCGAGGCGGTCGACGTCCACGTCGAGGCGGACCGGGGCGTGGTGCGAATCGAGTTCGAGGGCGCCGAGCGGGGAGACGTTGATCTTCGTGCCGCCGGTGAGCGACGGGCGCAGCGTCATCTTGGTGTCCATCGGCCCCACGGGCGTGCGCACACTGCCCACGATCAGCAGCCCCAGCCACGCGCCGAGCAGCACGACGGCGGCCATGCCGAGCGCGCGGGCGTACGGGCGCGGCCGGCGGGCCAGCTCGGGCAGGGGCGGTGGGCGGCGCGCACGGTAGCGCCGTACGAGAGCGCCGGGCACTTCTCGTACGCGGAGCATGGCGGCGGCCAGGACGCGTGCCATCAGGAAGTACGTATGCCCCTCGGGCGGGAGATTATGCGTCGATTGGCCCGTTGGCCCGTGATGTCACCCCCAGCCCAGCTCGTGCAGGCGCTCGTCCTCGATGCCGAAGTGGTGGGCCACCTCGTGCACCACGGTCACGGCGACCTCGTGCACCACGTCCTCGGGGGTCTCGCAGTAGCGCAGGGTCGGCCCCATGTAGATGGAGATGCGGTCCGGCAGCACGCCCGCGTACCACTCGCCGCGGTCGGTGAGCGGGGTGCCCTCGTAGAGGCCGAGGAGTTCGGGGTCGTCGGCCGGGGGTTCGTCCTCCACGAACACCGCCACGTTGTCCATGACCCGGGTCAGTTCGGTCGGAATCTGGTCGAGCGCCTCACTCACCAGCTCTTCGAAGGCTTCGCGTGTCATCTCCAGCACAGGGCCATTGTGGGTGAGGCGGGGCGATTTCGGTGGGGTGCGGGTGGCGGGCGGTGTCCGGTTCCGGGGCAGGGTGGTGCGGCAGGGGGGGCGCGGGCGTGGTGCGGGCGTGATGCGGCAGCGGGCGCGGCGTGGACCGGGAGTGGGGGCGGCGTGCACCGGCAGGGGGCGCGGCCCCGCCGGACGCGCACCGCGCCGCTTCGCGGCGGAGCGGCACGGCGCCGTGTCCTCGCGTGCCGTACGGGAGTTGGGCACGGCGATCCGATCGCCGCGCCCCGGAGGTGCCGTCGTGCGCCAGCCCGCCCTTTTCGACCGCCCGCCCCGGACCGCCGCCCCCGGCCGTCCGCTGCGCCTGACCGCCGTACTGCTCGCCGCCGCGGCGAGTGCGGGCTGCATGAGCATCGGGGCGGACGAGGGTGAGCCCGCGCCGAAGCCGACGACCTCACAGCAGGCCGAGGGGTCCGCGCCGGGCGGGCGGGCCGTGGTGACGGGTGGCGCGCGCGGCGGGCAGCGGGCGGAGCACCGGGAGGACGCGAGCCCGGAGGCCTCCGAATCGGCCACGCCCAGCGCCTCGCCGTCCGAGAAGGAGACGGAGCCCTCGCGGAGCCCGGTCGGGGACGACCCCGGTCCGGCCCCGTCGAAGACCCGCACGAAGCCGCCGGAGCCCAGCCCGACCGAGGAGCCCGCCGAACCGGAGCCCTCCCCTTCGCCGACGCCGAGCGAGGAGCCCTCCCCGCAGCCTTCGGACTCGTCGGGCGCGCACGAGACGCAGATGGCCCAGGAGCAGCGCATCGAACACTTCTGGGAGCGCGAGCCCTCACCGCAGCGGGGTCCGGCCTGAAACCGGCCCGCCTTCGCCGCAGTGGGGGTCCGGCCTGAAACCGGCCCGCCTTCGCCGCGGGCGGGCCCCGCTCCGCCGGACCTGTGGTGACCGGTCCGCCGGAGCCGCAGCAACCGGTCCGCCGACGTTGCGGCAAGCCCCGGCCGAGTCCGGTGCAGCAAGCCCGGCCCGAGTCCGGTTTGCCTTTTGGTGCGGGGGGTGCGTACAGTGGTAGATCGTTTGATCCCATTTGCCCGGCGCAGCAGAGAGCGCGCCGCGTGGCGCGTACTCTCCCTTGCCGTGACCGGACCGCATCGAGGCGGCCGACATTGTGACTTCACGGAGTTATGGGCGCGTGCCGAGACTCCGAGAGGTTGCAGTTTCGCATGTCCACTTTCAGTACTGATCACGCCGTCATGCCCGCGTCCACCGAGGACGAGGCGGTCGTGGAGACCGCCGCCGAGGCCGGCGAGACCGCTGACACCCCCGACACCCCCGCCGCCCCCGAGGTCACCTTCGGCGACCTGGGCCTGCCCGAGGGCGTCGTCCGCAAGCTCGCGCAGAACGGTGTGACCACCCCCTTCCCGATCCAGGCCGCGACCATCCCGGACGCCCTGGCCGGCAAGGACATCCTGGGCCGCGGCCGCACCGGCTCCGGCAAGACCCTCTCCTTCGGTCTGCCGCTCCTGTCCCGCCTGGTCGGCGGCTCCACCGAGAAGCACAAGCCGCGCGGCGTCATCCTCACGCCGACCCGCGAGCTCGCGATGCAGGTCGCCGACGCGCTCCAGCCGTACGGCGACGTCCTGGGCCTGCGCATGAAGGTCGTCTGCGGCGGTACGTCCATGGGCAACCAGATCTACGCGCTCGAGCGCGGCGTCGACATCCTCGTCGCCACCCCGGGCCGCCTGCGCGACATCATCAACCGCGGCGCCTGCTCCCTGGAGAACATCGAGGTCGCCGTACTCGACGAGGCCGACCAGATGGCCGACCTGGGCTTCCTGCCCGAGGTCACCGAACTGCTCGACCAGGTCCCGGCCGGCGGCCAGCGCATGCTGTTCTCGGCCACGATGGAGAACGAGATCTCCACCCTGGTCAAGCGCTACCTGAACGACCCGGTGACGCACGAGGTCGACAGCGCCCAGGGCAACGTCACGACCATGACGCACCACATCCTCGTCGTGAAGCCGCGCGACAAGGCTCCCGTCACCGCCGCGATCGCCGCGCGCAAGGGCCGCACCATCATCTTCGTCCGCACCCAGCTGGGCGCCGACCGGATCGCCGAGCAGCTGCAGGACGCCGGCGTGAAGGCCGACGCGCTGCACGGCGGCATGACGCAGGGCGCCCGTACCCGCGTCCTCGCCGACTTCAAGGACGGCTACGTCAACGCGCTCGTCGCCACCGACGTCGCCGCCCGAGGCATCCACGTCGACGGCATCGACCTGGTCCTCAACGTGGACCCGGCCGGCGACCACAAGGACTACCTGCATCGCTCGGGCCGCACCGCCCGCGCGGGCCGCTCCGGCACCGTCGTGTCCCTCTCCCTCCCGCACCAGCGCCGCCAGATCTTCCGCCTGATGGAGGACGCGGGCGTCGACGCCTCGCGCCACATCATCGGCCAGGGCGGCACCTTCGACCCGGAGGTCGCCGAGATCACCGGCGCCCGTTCGCTGACCGAGGTCCAGGCCGACTCCGCGGACAACGCCGCGAAGCAGGCCGAGCGCTCCGTCGCCCAGCTCACCAAGGAGCTGGAGCGGGCGCAGCGCCGCGCCACCGAGCTGCGCGAGGAGGCCGACCGGCTCACCGCGCGTGCCGCCCGTGAGCGCGGCGAGGACCCGGAGACGGCCGTCGCCGAGCGCGCGGCCGAGGCCGTCGTCGAGGAAGCGGCCGCCGCCGTGACCGAAGCGCCGGAGCCGCAGGTACGCGAGGAGCGCCCCTCCTCGTACGACCGCAACGACCGCAACGACCGCACCGAGCGCTCCTCCTCGTACGAGCGTCCGCAGCAGCGCCGCGACGAGCGCGGCAACTTCGAACGCCGTGACCGTGACGACCGCGGCGGCCGCTCCTTCAACCGCGACCGTGACGACCGCGGCTTCAACCGCGACCGCGGTGGCGACCGTGGCGGCTTCCGCCGCGACACCCGCGACAACCGAGGCGGCGGTTTCAACCGCGACCGCGACAACCGGGGCGGCGGTTTCAACCGCGACAACCGTGGCGGCAACTTCGAACGCCGTGACCGTGACGACCGCGGCGGCCGTTCCTTCAACCGCGACCGTGACGACCGCGGCTTCAACCGCGACCGTGACGACCGCGGCTTCAACCGCGACCGCGGTGGCGACCGTGGCGGCTTCCGCCGCGACACCCGCGACAACCGGGGCGGCGGTTTCAACCGCGACGACCGCGGCGACCGGGGTGGCCGTCCCTTCAACCGTGACCGTGACGACCGTCGTGACGGCGCCCGCCCCTTCGAGCGCCGCGAGGGCGGCCGTGGCTTCGAGCGCCGTGACGGCGGCCGCAGCTTCGAGCGCCGCGAGCACCGCGGTGGCTCGGACCGCCCGTACAACCGCGACAGCCGGGACAACCGCGGCGGCCACCGCGGCTCGGACCGCCCGTACAACCGCGGCGGCGACCACCGCTCCGGCGACCACCGCTCCGGCTCGTCCTTCGGCCGCCGCGAGGACAAGCCGCGCTGGAAGCGCAACGGCTGAACCCAGGTTCTGACCGCGGCCGGGGCCACAGCTTCGCCCGCGCCGAGCGGGCCCGCCTCCACCAGGCGGGCCCGCTCGTTCCACATCCCGCACCACACCCCTACGGGCCACGCCCGGATACCCGATCGGCTCCTCGCCCCACTCCCGCTATGCTCATGGGGTGCAACAGCACGGACCGTTAGCTCAATTGGCAGAGCAGTGGACTTTTAATCCATTGGTTGTGGGTTCGAGTCCCACACGGTCTACAGCGGAGCCCCAGTTCACAGCACCCCTGAACTGGGGCTCACGGCGTTTCCGAGCGCCTGAAGATCGATGGCTCAGTCGACGCTCAACCGAAGTGCAAACGATCATGCATCCTGGCCGCCCGTCCACACCCGAACACGGCAGCGGCCCCGGTCGGCGTTGGATCCGCCGACCGGGGCCGCTGGTGCTCTTCTGTCAGCGCTTGGGCGGCGGGACAATGAACCCGCGTGCCGGTCGCGCCTCGGGGGTGCGAGATTCAGGCTGCTGTGCACGCTGCCACTCGGCGGCCAGCCATGCGTACCGTGGGTTGATCCACTTGCGCTCGTCCATGCGTACCTCCGCGGTCAGCTTACGGGCCACTCGGGCTTGGGCATGGGCCTGATGCCGCACTGTGGGGAGTGCTGGCACTTCGCCGCAACCGACACCAGCGTCTCGTCGGAGGGCGGGGCCCACAGCTCCGGGTCGGCCGTCCAGCCCAGGTGGGCGATCGCCTGCCGGGTGCGGTCGAGGACGGCGGGGTCGTAGTTCGTGGGGTCGTAGCCGGGGTGGTGGTGCACGAATTGGCTGCCGAGCCACGCGCACAGGTCCGCGTACTTGGCGGTGTGCAGGATGAGTGCGTGCCATCCCTCGTCGACGATCCGCGACGGCGCCAGCTCGACGTCGGGGTTGTGGGCGCAGGCGGCCACGAACTTCAGGCCTTCTTCTACGATCCGGCCCGCCATGTCCGCAGCCATGTCCGGGTTGGAGTCGAGGACGGTGCGGCGGCAGGACTCGAACGTGGTGTCGTCGAGGAGCATGCGGGCCATGACGGGCTGGGCGGGCTGTGGGGTGGGCGCCGGGTGGGTTCCGGGATTGGGTGTGGACACGAGTAGCCTCCTTGGGGCCTGGTCACGGTCAGGTGGCGTGCCTGGGCCGGGCGTTCTTGGTGGGATGCCGGCCTGGGCACGTGGAACCTTGCAAGACCCGCCCGCCAGCTGCGGCGGGCGGGGGTCTCAGTGGGCCTGCCGACGCGGGATGAGGAACCTCGCGGTGGGCGGGCAGGTCTTGTGTTCGTGCTGAGTGATGCCTCCGCCGGACGCGGAGAACTTGGCGCTCATGCTGTACTCCTCGCCGGGCAGGATCGGCTTGTCGCAGCGGCGGCAGATCATGTGTGTGCCCATCACTTCCCCCTCTGCCTGCATCCGCGGCCAGGCGGACAGGCGTACACCTCGAGGCTGAAGCCCATCTCGCCCTGAGCCCGCCCGGCGTTCTCGCCGCCGGGCGACTCCCGAAGGGAGCGTCCGCACCAGACAGGCGCCCAGCCCTGGTGCTGCTGGTAGGTCAGGTGTTCCGCTGTCGGCAGCGTCTGTGTCATCGCTGTGCTCCCAACTGGGCCCACAGGCCGCGCTTGTCGGTGGTGAGTCCGGAGGCGTGCGCGAGGCCAACAACGAGGGCCCAGCCGGGCCCGTTGCTGTAAAGGACAGACAGCGGGTCTGCGCCGCATGCCGTGATCCGGACGCGCCGCCCGGCGGTCGAGATCTGCATGTCGACGACTGGTGCGCCGGAGCCGAGGATGGCGACGTACAGCTCGTTTGCGACGAGGGGTGCGTCGGGGTGGTTCACCCGGCCTACTGTCCAGAAGCGGACGTGTGCCGCTTCGATCGGCTCACCCGTGAAGGGTTTTTGCCAGGTGTGACCTGACTTGGGCATGACTGTCCCCCGGAGACAGAAGGTATCTGAATACGGATAATTGTTTTGCGTATACAGATTGTCGCCGGGATTGGCGCAGGTCAAGAGGAACGGGAGACTATGCGTATACAGATTGACGCAACCAGTGGAGCCGGGAGCACCGCCGTGGCACAGCCTGA
This sequence comes from Streptomyces lothianensis, assembly GCF_047779955.1. NCBI lineage: Bacteria > Bacillati > Actinomycetota > Actinomycetes > Kitasatosporales > Streptomycetaceae > Streptomyces > Streptomyces lothianensis. The sequence goes on from NZ_JBLMKT010000007.1 coordinate 58,741, forward strand.
GTACCTGCGCATCGCCGCCGACCTGCGACGACGCATCGCACCAGGCGGTGAATACGAACCCGGCGACCGCATCCCCACCCTCCCCGAACTCTGCGCCCATTACGACGTCTCAGAGATCACCATCCGCAACGCCATCCGCCTGCTCGTCGGCGAAGGCCTCCTCGAATCCCGCGCCCGCGCCGGCACCCTTGTCCGGGAGCGACCAGCGATCCACCGCATGCCCGCCGACCGGTACCGGCAGACACCCGGCACCCGCACCACCCCCTACACCAAGGACCAGGGAATCGCCTGGTCCGAGTACCGGCTCGACAAAAGGTTCGAGCGCGTTCAGGCCGACACTGAACTGGCCGGACTGTTCGAGTGCGAGGTCGGCGAGAGGCTCCTCGCACGCCACTTCGTGTTCTTCGACAACGACCAGCCCACCCAGATGTCCACCAGCTACGTACGGTGGGCGGACGTTGACGGCACCCCGGTCGCCGACCCCGTCAACGAGCCGTGGCCCGGTGGTACTCGCGCGCAGATGATCTCCCTCGGAATCCACGTCAGCGAGATCACGGAGTCGTTCCAGGCGGGCATGCCGACCGAGCTGGAGGCCGCGGCCCTGCGCATAGGCTCCGGTGTGCCGGTACTCCGGTACACGCGCAAGCACATCACTGACACGGGCCGCGTGGTCGAGGTCGCCCATCCGATCGTCCGTCGCGGGGACACGACGATCGTCGACTTCCGTATCCGCCTGGAGGACTAGTGACCTGAGTCAGAGATTCGTCGGCAGTAGGCGGCGACCTTGTCAAGGATC
>NZ_JBLMKT010000012.1:0-58256 GCF_047779955.1 Streptomyces lothianensis
CTACGAACCGACCCTCAAGAACACCACGAACTACTTGACGTCAGTTAGGAACTCATCGGCTTCCGGATTTTCGGCGCGCTCAAGGTCGTCCGGTGCGAGGCCGCCACGGGCGCGGCGGGCAGGGCGGCGGTGCCGACGAAGGCGACGGCGGCGGCGAGATCAGAACCAGACCGTACGATCCACCCTTGTGCCGCCGCCGTACGGTCCCGCCTCGCCCGCGTGCACGCCCGCCTCTCCGCGGCCACGCTCGCCCGCGAGCTGGAGGTGTCGACGCGGACCGTGCTGCGGGACATCGACGCACCGCGTACGGCGTGTCCGACGCACCGCGTACGGCGTGCCCGGTGGCGGGTGGCGGATGGCACAGGCCCGCAGCTCCGCCGGACCCTTCACAGCGGAAGATCGTCGGGCAGTACCCGGAACGACTTGTGACGGCTGAGGGGCCGGACCGCCCGGAAGTCGCGGCGGTCCAGAGTGAGGATCGCGTCGGTGTCGTAGTCGGCTGCGAGCGCCATGTTCACCGCATCGGCGAGGTCCAGATCCAGGTCCCGGTAGCGGACGCGTACGGACTGAGCCGCGCCGAGGTGCTCCTCCGTGACCTCCGGCGCGATGATTCTGCCCCGACGCATCCAGCCACGGATGTCGTCGATCGCGCTGAGGGCTGCTTCCCTGCCCAGTTCACGGGTGGCGACATGGTCGAGCTCCGCGAGCAGCAGCGGAGACATCACGAGCAGCCCCGCGGCGAGGATCGCCTCGCCCGCCGCCTCGTGCTCGGGGTGCGTGGAGTCCAAGGCCGCCAGCAGACCCGAGGTATCCGCGATGACGATGATCACGCGGCGGTTCCGCCGTCCGTCTCCCGCTGCACGGCGTCGGCGACGGCGTCCCGTACCTCACTCTTCGCGAGTGTGCGTCCCGGTCCCTCGAACGTGCGCGAGAAGAGCGGCTCGTCCCACACCCGGTTCGCCATGGCGGCCAGATGGATGCCCTGGCGGATTATCTCGGCCTCACTGATCCCGCGGCGCTTGGCTGCTTCCTTGATGATCGCCAGGTCTTCCGGATCGGCGTAGACGTTCGTTCGCTTCATGGACATGTACCAAGAGTAGGCCATGTACCAGATTGATGTACGAGACGACGGGTTTGAGCAATCGCGACCCCGGACTGCAGCAGGGCGATTACGCTGGGCTACGGCTTGAGTTGACGTCGTGAACCGTTCGGCCCGGGGGTGACCGTTCCATGGTCCACATCAGCGACCTCGATCCCAGCGCATCGCCGCTGGACTACTACGGCTCCGAGCTGCGCCGCCTGCGGGAGGCCGCCGGTCTCAAGCAGGTCCAGCTCGGCGAGATCATCTTCTGCACAGCCTCCCTGGTCGGGCAGATCGAGACGGCGCGGAAGGTGCCGACGCGGGACTTCTCGGAGCGGCTGGACGCGGCGCTCGGCACGGACGGGTTCTTCACGCGGCTGGTGGGGCTGGTGCTGCGCAGCCAGTTGCCGACCTGGTTCCGCGCGTATGCGGAGATGGAGGCGAAGGCGAGCTTCATTTCCACGTATCAGGCCCAGGTGGTGTACGGCCTGTTGCAGACGGAGGAGTACGCGAGGGCGGTCCTCGGCGTTGACCATCCCGCCAACCTGAACGACTTGGTCGCCGCGCGGATGGAACGCCAGCGAGTCCTGGCCAGGGAGGCACCACCCGCAGTCTGGGTCGTATTGGACGAGGCGGTTCTCGTCCGGGAAGTCGGAAGTCCCGACACCATGCGGGGCCAACTGCGCCGCTTGTTGGAATGTCAGGACCAGCCGTGGGTGGAGATCCAGGTGCTCCCCTTCTCCGCAGGCCAACACAGCGGCACGCGGGGTTCGTTCAACCTCCTTCGCTTCGAGAAAGATCCCGATCTGTTCTACGCCGAGAGCTACGACTACGGTCACATGACCGCCAACCCACAGGTGATCAGGGAGCGTTCGGTCGGTTACGCTCGCCTCCAGAGCGCCGCCCTGTCAGTGACGGACTCAGCCGCGCTCATTGCTCGCGTACTGGAGGAGCGCTATGGGGACCACGCAGAATCTGGCAAGCGCACGGTGGCGTAAGTCGTCGTACAGCGGCTCCAGCGGCGGTGAGTGCATCGAATGCGCCCCCCTCGGTACCGCAACGTGGCGTAAGTCGTCATACAGCGGCTCCGGCGGTGGCGACTGCGTCGAGGTAGCCGACCTCACCCCCCACATCGCCTTGCGTGACAGCAAGCGCCCCCACGGCCCCGTGTTCACCGTCTCCCCCGAGGCGTTCGCGCGGTTCGTCCGTGCCGCCGCGGGCGGGGCGCTTCGGGGCTGAACTACTTCCTCGCGTAGAGCCGCATCGTGATCGGGCCGAAGACCGCGAGGAGCAGGCCTGCCCAGCCGAGGGACCAGGCGATCTCCGTCGCGGGCCAGTCGCCCGCCATCAGTCCGCGTACGGCGGAGGCGAGGTGGGTGATGGGGCTGTTGTTGACGAAGGCCTGGAGCCAGCCGGGCATCGTGACCGGGTCGACGAAGATGTTGCTGAGGAAGGTCAGCGGGAACAGCACCATCATGCTGACGCCCATCACCGACTTCTCGCTGCGCAGAAGCAGGCCGAACATCGTCCAGATCCAGGAGAACGCGAAGGAGAAGACGATCAGGAGGGCGATGCCGGCGAGCACACCGGTCGCCCCGCCGTCCGGGCGGAAGCCCATGATCAGGCCGACGCTCAGCATCACCAGGGACGCGATCGCGTAGCGCAGGGCGTCGCCCAGGAGGTAGCCGACCATCGGCGCCGGGCGCCAGATCGGCAGGGTGCGGAAGCGGTCGAAGACACCCTTCTCGATGTCCGTGTTGACCGCGACACCCGTGTACATCGTGATCATCACGACGCTCATCACCATGATGCCGGGCAGCAGTTGCTGGATGTACGCGCTCGGCGAGCCCGCGAGCGCTCCGCCGAAGAGGTACGTGTACATCACGACCATCATGATCGGGAACGCGGTCACGTCGAAGAGCTGCTCGGGCACATGCTTGATCTTCAGGACCGCGCGCCAGCCGAAGGCCAGGGAGGTCGACCACGGACCGGGCCGCGGCGGCCGCTCCGTGGCGATGAGCAGTTCGGCGAGGGATTCGGTGGAGACCGGGGCGAGTTCGGCCGCTTCGGTGGTGGTCGCGGTGCTCATGCTGCTGCCTCCTCGGCGAGCGCGGACGCGGAGTCTGAGTCGGCGGGGGTGCCGGCGGGCGCGCCGGGCTTGTGGTCGGTGAGGGCCAGGAAGACCTCGTCGAGGCTGGGCTGGCCGAGGGAGAAGTTGTCCACGGTGATGCCGGCGTGGGCGAGTTCGGCGAGCGCGCGCGAGGCCTGCTCGGCAGCCGCCTCCCCGTTGCCCGCCCCGCCCACGCGGGCGGTCAGCGCCACCGGGTCGGGCTCCAGGGTGACGGCCGCGTCAAGGGTCAGCTCCAGAAGCCGCTCGGCCTCGGGCCGCTGGTGCGGATCGCGCAACCGTACGTGCACGGCCCCCGCGCCCACCGAAGCCTTCAACTCGCCCTTCGTGCCCTCCGCGATCACCTTCCCCTTGTCGATCACGGCGATGCGGGCGGCCAGTTGGTCGGCCTCGTCCAGGTACTGCGTGGTCAGCAGCACCGTCGTGCCCTGGGCGACGACCGCGCGGACGATGTCCCAGACCTGGTTGCGGCTGCGCGGGTCGAGGCCCGTGGTCGGCTCGTCGAGGAAGAGCAGGTCGGGGGTGTTGAGGATGGACGCGGCGATGTCGATACGGCGGCGCATACCGCCCGAGTAGTTCTTGACCTGCCGCCCGGCCGCCTCGGTGAGGCCGAAGGCCTCCAGGAGCTGGGCGCTGCGTTCATACGAGGCCTTCTTGGAGTGGCCGAGGAGGCGGGCCAGGAGCACCAGGTTCTCGGTGCCGGTCAGGTCCTCGTCGACCGAGGCGTACTGGCCGGTCAGGCTGACCCTGCTGCGTACGGCATCCGCCTCCCGTACGACATCGTGGCCGAAGACGTGGGCCTCGCCGCCGTCCGGGCGCAGAAGGGTGGCGAGCATCTTGACGGCGGTGGTCTTGCCCGCGCCGTTCGGGCCGAGGACACCGTAGACGGTGCCGGCCGGGACGGCGAGGTCGATGCCGTCGACCGCGCGGTTCTCGCCGAAGGTCTTCACGAGCGCGGCGGTCTCGATCGCCAGGCCCGAGGAGGGCGGCGATGCGGGGGTCTGCTTGCTCATCTTCCGGTCCTTCCGGGGTTCGGTCGGGGAGCGGGCGAGGCCCGGTCCGATGAGATGCAGACCGGGGCGGGGGCTGGAACTCATCGCGTACGAGGTGATGAAAACGTAGCGCATACGTTCGGACGCGGACTGTGGTTTTCAGGGCGACGCGGGCCCGGGAAGCCCGTGACCAGGGGCTCCGGTGGAGAGACCTCGGGTGCGGGTGTTTCCTGGAGGAGGGGGTTCCGGAGGGGTTCTGGAGGGGTTCCGCAGAGGATTCCGGAGGGAGTTTCCGGAGGGAGTTTGCGCAGAGGGTTCCGGAAGGAGTTTGCGGAGCGGTTCGGGAGGGGTTCGGGAGGGGCTCCAGCGGGGGGTTTCCCGAGGGGGCGAAGGAGGGCGATCATGCGTACGTCCCCGGTTCTGCGAACTCTGGCCGCCTCGTGTGTCGCGGCCGCTGCCCTGACCGTCTCGGCTGCCGGGCCGTCCCAGGCCGCCTCGGTGCCCGCGACGACCTCCGCGGCCGGTGCGCCACCGGGTGCGGTGCCCCTCTGGGAGAACGGGCCGATCTGGGGTACGGCGGTGGCCGGCACACTCAATCTGCGGGCCGAGCCCCATACCTGGTCCGCCGTCGTGGGACAGCTGTCCTACGGGGAGCGTGAGCGGATCAAGTGTGCGGTCTACGGGGAGAACATCAACGGCAACGCGTCGTGGTTCTGGCTGACGGAGTCCCGGGGCTGGGCGAGCGGGGCGTATCTGTCGACGAGCCGGGGTGTTCCCGACTGCGGGGACTGGCGGCCTTCGGGTGGGGGTCACCACCGCGATGACCACCGGCACGGGCATGACAACCCGTGCCGGGTGAATGACGAGTGCGACGCGTGCCGGGACGGCGGGTGGTGGTGGTCCGCCGGGGTGTGGTGGGCGTTCGGTCACGACTGAAGGATCGCCGTCCGGCGGGGTGCCGCCGTGCCCACCCGGGGTGCCGCTGCGCCCACCTGGGGGAGGGCGCAGCGGCACCTGCTGCTCAGCTCGCCGGGGACGCGGTCCCGGAGCCGGGGTGGGTCGTCCCGGAACCGGGGTGGGTCCGGTGGCCCTCGCCGTCCTCCGTCGTGTAGAAGCGGTAGAAGACTGCTGCGCCGAGGACCGTCGCGACGCTGACCGACATGATGATGCTGCGCAGTACGGAGGCGTCGGTGAGGCTGTAGAGCCAGCCGAAGGCGATGCCCACGAAGGAGGCCCAGGCGATGGCTCGCAGTTCGCGCTTGAGGCGCGGGGCCAGCTTCAGCAGGCCCAGGTAGACCACGGCGAAGGCGATCGTGGAGATGATGCCGAGCCAGACGTCACCGGCGGTGATCGGGCCGCCGGAACGGTGGTTCGCCGCGGCCCAGTAGCCGTAGACGAGGGCGAGGACCGGGGTGAGCAGCGCGGCCCTGCCGCCGAAAGCGCTGGTTCTGAACCCGGTGGGCCGGGGTGCCGCATGTGCCATGAGCTCGTCCTCTCTGGGAGCCCCTCTTCCAGAGCACCACCGGGTACCGGGCTCTGGCAACTCCTGACAGAACCTGACAGAACCTGGCAGCCCCCGGCCCCGCCACCCGCCCGTACCGCCTCCGCTGGCGCCCCGCGCCCCCGTCGCCGAGCGTGGAAGGCGTGCACAGGACCCGGGGTGTGGTCGCGCCTCGGTGAGTCTGCGGAAGGAAATGCACATGCTCCAGATCGCAGGGATCTGGCTGCCCGTCGCCGCGGTGCTGTGCGCGGTCGCGGGCATCGCGCTCGCGCTGCGCCGACGCCGCGCCGTGATCGCCACGGCGCTCGGAGTGGCGCTGGCCTCGGCGCTGCTCGGCGTGGGGCTGTGGGTATCGCGCCGCCTGAGCCTCTCGGACCTCCCGCCGGACGTCTCCAGGGGCGCGGCGGGCGCGGTCTTCGACGCGCTGACGTCGAGCCTGCGCACGGCGGTGTGGATCATTGTGGCGGTGGGTCTCATGGTGGCCCTGACGGTCTACCTGACCCGCCGCGTCCCGCTGCCCCGCCGCCTGCCGTCGGTCCGGCGCCGGACATGACCGGCTGGGTGCGGTGGCGCCGGACATGACCGGCTGGGTGCGGTGGCGTCGTAAGTGACCGGCTGGATGCGGTGCCGTCGTAAGTGACCGGCTGGATGCGGTGGCGCACGTGGCGTCGTATGTGACCGCCGGACGCGGGCGTTCTGTGCGATCGCCCGCCGGACACCCCCTACGTTTCCTTCCTCGTCGCCGTCGGCGAGGCGATGGCGCGGGCCGACTGGATCTCGCGGCGGAGCGGGGACAGGACGCTGGTGTCGTCGCCCTCCGGGAGGGGGACGCAGACCGACTCCAGGGTGTCGGTGTCGCGCAGGCCCTCGGCCAGTTCCTCCAGGTGGCGGCAGAGTTCCGCGGATTCGGCGGGCTCGGGGCGCGGGGCGCCGTGGCGGATCCGGACGCGGGCCGCCGTCGTCGCGTCGACGACGCGTTCCACGGCGACGACCAGCGGCCACCACGCGGCGGCCCGGGGCCCGGTGGGCGGCGGTTCCGTCAGGGCGCGCTGGAATTCGGAGCGTACGGTCGACAGGTCGCGGAAGAGCCGGCGCCGCATCCGCGCGCGGGCCGCGGGGTCGGGGACGCCCGGCGTGGCCGGGTCGAGGAAGGCCGTCTCGACATAGCGGGCAGTGTCGGCGACGGCGTCCGCGAGGCGGTCGCCGACGCGGGTGGACCAGCTCTCGGGCCACAGCAGATAGCCCACGGCCAGGGCGATCCCGCAGCCGATGAGGCTGTCGTAGAGGCGGGGCAGGACGAGGGCGAAGCCCTGCTGGTTGAGGGTGTCGGAGAGCAGCAGGATCACCGGGGTGATCGCGGCGGTCTGGTAGCCGTAGCCGCGCGGGGTCAGCGCCGGGATGAGGGGCGCGAGGACGAACAGGACCGGGACGTCCCACCAGCCGCGCGGTACCTCGGCGAGGACCGCGGCGGCGATGATGAGCCCGGCCGCGGTACCGACGGCGCGCAGCACGGCGCGCGAGAAGACCGAGCCGAAGTCGGGCTTCATGACGAAGGTGACGGTGAGCGCCACCCAGTACGAGCGCTCCACCTCGACCAGCGAGACCAGCGCCTGCGCGATGCCGATGCAGAGCGCGAGGCGCAGCCCGTAGCGCCAGGAGTCGCCGGAGATCAGCATGCTGCGCGCGGCGCGGCGGACGCGCTGGGTGAGGGCGGCCGGGGTGCCGAGGCGGTCGTCGACGTTGTCCGGATCGTCGCCGGCGAGCACCTCACCGGCGTGCTGCACGGCGTGTTCGACGGCGCGGCCCGCGGTGGATTCGGCGGGCGGCAGCCCGAGTTCCACCCGCTGCGGATCGCCGCGCTGCACGCCGTCCGCGAGGCGGCGCACGGCGGCGGGCACCTCGGGCGGCAGCGGACTGCCGCTCAGGTGGGCGGCGGGGGCGGCCTCCAGGATCAGGGTCAGCGCGTTGAGCTGGGTGACCAGGCGTACGAGGTCCCGGCTGCGGCCGTGGTCGAGGGCGCGGCGGGCGAGCACCAGGTCGTAGCTCTGGTTCAGCGCCTGTGTGACGTCCTGGCGGGCCTTCCCGTACGCGGCCTGATCGCCGCCCGCCGCCTCCAGCAGCGCGGCGACCCTGCGGTACGCCCCGGCCACCTCGGTCCGCTCGGCCCGCCCCTGCCGCAGCGGCCAGGCGAGCAGCGCGAGAAGGAGGACGAGCAGCCCGCCGCCGGTCATCAGGACCGGCGCGAGCCACCAGGCGCCGGGCATCGGCAGGCCGGCGCCGATGGTCGCGTTCAGGAGCAGCAGCAGCCCGGACACGGAGGCGACCGCGCCGATCGTCGAGATCATCCCGGAGACCAGTGCGACCAGGGTGAGCACGCCGACGGCCACCCAGCCGTGCCCGTACACGAGCGAGCCCAGCATGATGCCCACCGCGCCGAAGGACTGCGGGACGGCGATGTTGATGACCCGCATCCGGTAGGCGGCGGCGGTGTCGCCGATGACGCCGGACAGGGCGCCCATGGAGGCGATCGCCCCGTACGCGGCATGGCCGGTGGCGAGGCCGGCCGCCAGCGGCACCGACATCGCGAGCGCGGCGCGCAGCATGGCCGGCCACGGGATCGGCGCGGGGTTCGGCTTCAGCGTGCCCAGGGTCCTGACCAGCCACTCGGGCGGCGTGAAGGCCGGGGCGGCGGATCGGGGCGGGCGGGGCATGGGGCCATTATGGGCGCCGCGCGTGGCCTCCTGTCGCCTCCTGGCGCCTCTGGTGGCCCGGTGGGCCAGGTGGGATCATTGCCGTAGGAAATCCGGCAAAGGGGGCATCATGTCCGCCATCAAGGAAAGCGTCGAGATCGACTGCCGCCCCGAAGAGGCCTTCTCGTACACCTGCGACCCGTCCCACCTGACGGAGTGGCAGGAGAGCGCGGTGGCCGCGCACGTGATCGGCGAGCAGCCGCTGGGCGTCGGCTCGAAGATCGAGGTGACCCGGCGCATGGGCCGCGAGTTCACCACGACCCTGGAGGTCACCGAGTTCGACCCGCCGCGCAGCTGGCACTACCACGGCATCGAAGGCCCCGTCCGGCCCGACATCCACGGCACGGTCGAACCGCTCGACGGCGGCAGCCGCTGCCGCCTGACCATCGACATCGACTACGAGGGACACGGCCTGGGCAAGGCGCTCATCCCGCTGGCCGTCCGCCCGCGCGCCCGCAAGGAGTTCCCGAGGGACGAGCAGATGCTCAAGAGCCTGCTGGAGCGTGACGACAGGCCCTAGGAGCGCCCGGGAAGCCGCGAGGGCGCGGGGCCTACCCGTCCGTCGCCAGCGCCCAGATCACGAACACCCCGAGCGCGACGGCGATCACGGACCAGACGGGTGCGTACGGCAGGAAGAGGAAGTACTCGACGACGTACAGCGCCGCGAGGCCGATGCCCGCACCCCGCGCCCAGTCCTGGCCCTTCAGGATCCCGAAGCCGACGACCGCGACGACGATGCCGAGCAGGAGGTGGATCCAGCCCCAGGTGGTGAGATCGAAGGAGAAGACGTAGTCGCCGATGCGGGTGTAGACGTCGTCCTCGGCGATGGCCGCGATGCCCTGCAGCGCGCCGATGATGCCGCCGACGCCCATCAGGACCCCGGCGAACAGCGTGCCGCCCTCCGCCCAGGCCCCTCCGCCGTCGCCGGATCCCGTGGGCGGATGCGCGGGACCGCCGGAGGCGGCCGCCCAGCCGGGGTGGGTGTCGCCGGAGCGAGGGGCGCTCGGGTCGGTCGGCTGGGTCATGACGGTCTCCTCGCACGGGCGGGCTCACGCCGCATTTCGGACATCTGTCCTGCCAGGATCACCCCGCGCGGCCCACGTCGCACCCGTAGTCGCACCCGTATACGGGCGAACGGGCCGCCGCGCCCCCTGCCCGCGGCGGCCCCCCAGGCCCTCAGAGCGTGTCGCAAACCCGCTCTCAGACGCCGATGTCGCGGCCGTCCTCGCGCCACACCGCCACCACCGACGGGCGGACGTACGTGCCCGGACCGTCCGGCCAGGACGACAGCGGGTTCTCGACGCTCGCGCCGTCCAACTCGCCCGGGTGCTGCACCGCGACCAGGACGCGGCGGTCCTGGATGATCGGGCCGCAGGTCTCCGCGCCCTTCGGCACCGTCAGAAACTGCTTGAGCTCACCGCGCCGCTTGCCGCGCGTCGCGACGCCGAAGAGGCCGTCGTGGGAGCCGAGCCTGTTGCCGTCGGTGGAGATCCACAGGTTGCCGTGGGCATCGAAGGCCACGTTGTCCGGGCAGGAGATCGGCGAGACCCGGTCCTTCGGGAAGCCCGCGAAGTACGTCGCCGGGTCCTCCGGATCACCGGCGACCAGGAAGAGCGACCAGGCGAACTTCGTCTGCCGCGGGTCGTTCCAGCGCTCGGTCAGCTCCAGGATCTGGCCGTGCTTGTTGAGGTTGCGCGGGTTGGCCTCGTCCGCGCCCGGGTAGCCGTCCTTGCCGCGGTTCTTGTTGTTGGTGAGCGCGATGTAGACCTTGCCGGTGCGCGGCGAGGGCTGCACGTCCTCGGGGCGGTCCATCTTCGTCGCGCCGACCTTGTCGCCCGCGAGCCGCGTGAACACGAAGACTTCCTCGGCGCTCATGCCCTCGACATGCGAGACGGCGCCGTCCGCGGTGGCGGTCGCCAGCGGGATCCACTCGCCGCTGCCGTCGAACTCGCCGTCGCTCGGCAGCTTCCCGGTGCCGTCGATCTCGAACGCGGGCGAGTCGCCGGTGAGCTTCGCGACGTAGAGCGTGCCCTCGTCGAGCAGCGTCATGTTGTACGCGCGGTCCGCGCGGCCCTTGCCGTGCCGCATCCGCTTCGAGGAGACGAACTTGTAGAAGTAGTCGAAGCGCTCGTCGTCACCGCTGTAGACCACCGGGCGGCCGTCGCGCGTGAGCCGCACGGTCGCGCCCTCGTGCTTGAAACGGCCGATCGCCGTGTGCTTCACGGGTGTCGAGTCCGGGTCGTACGGGTCGAGCTCGACGACGTAGCCGAAGCGGTGTGCCTCGTTGGGCTCCTGCGCCAGGTCGAAGCGCTTGTCGAAACGCTCCCACTTGCGCCCGGACGGTCCGGAGCGGAGGCCGTAGCGCTGGTCGGTGTCGCTGGAGGCGTTGGCGAAGTACTGGTTGAAGTTCTCCTCGCCGTGCAGCGTCGTGCCCCAGGGCGTCTCGCCGCCCGCGCAGTTGTTGAGCGTGCCGAGCACCTTGGTGCCGGTCGGGTCGGCGGAGGTCTTCAGGAGGTCGCTGCCCGCCGCCGGGCCCTGCACGCGGAACTCGGTGGTCGCGGTGATCCGGCGGTTCAGGTGATGGCGCGGTACGTAGGTCAGCTTGCCGGACCTGCGCTCCGCCTCGACCACGACGACCCCGAGGCCGTGCGCCGCCCAGGCGATCTCGGCCTGCTCACGGGTCGGGTTCTCGGAGTCGTAGTCACGGAACATCAGCTCTTCGTCGGTGTACTCGTGGTTCGCGACGAGGATCTGGCGGCCGTGACCGTACGGGAGCAGGGCGAGGAAGTCGTTGTTGTAGCCGAACTGGCCGGCCTGCGCCTCAGCGCTCTGGTGCTCCGGATCGAAGTCCGGGGCGCCGCGCAGGATCGGGTCGCCCCACTTGACGACCACGTTCTGGGCGTAGCCCTCGGGGACGGTGACCTGGTCGGCGGTGTTCGGGGCGACCGGCGCGAAGCGCAGGCCGCGCGCCGCTCGGTCGTGTCCGTGACCCCGGCCGTGGCCGTGCCCGTGGCCTCGGCCGTGCGCGGCCGGGGCGGCCGCGGCCTGCGGGGCCGAGCCGACGACCGCGGCGCCCGCGGCGCCCGCGACGGTGACGGCCGCGGCGGCGCGCATCATCGAACGCCTCGACAGGGCGCCGGCTATGACATCGCCGACGTACTCGTTCCCGCTGGTGTTGGGCACCTCGTGGAAGCAGGCATCACCGCAGCGGAAACGGCAGGTCATCGCCGACCGTCCACCCGGGTGCGAGCCGTCCTTCATGATGAGCGGCAGCAGTTTGCGCACGTTTCCCCTCCGCGCCGGACTCGGCATCGGCATCGGCCTCACTGGACGCCGACGTGGTGTCGGCATCCCTGACAGCCGCGACGCTAAGGGGGGTTGCGGGCAGGGCGGCGGCGGGGACGTGAACGGTCAGTGAACCGCGTTCGTCCTGCCGGGAGTTGCGGGCACCTGCGAACGGGTGAAGCTGGGGGCGATGCGTGCGAGTGAGGCTCGGGCGGGGTCCCCCGCCCCTCCCCAAGATCGCCTGGAGCGGCCGCTAACCTTACGTGTCCGCCCTGGCCAGGGGTGAAGGATGACCCGGACATCCGGGGTGAACTCACGTTGAAGGGTTGCGCACATGGGCATTCTGGACCGCCTGCGGAACGTGTTCGGCCGGGGCAGGGTGCCTGCGGCGGCCACGGAGGAATCGTCTGCCCCGTCCGCCACGGAACCGACGATCCCGTCCCCTTCCAGGGAACGGGCTCCGGAGCCCGCGCCGGAACCTGCTGCTGAACCTGCTGCTGAACCTGCCACTGAACCTGGTGCTGAGGCCACCACGGAGTCCGCGTCCTCGGCCTCGGTCCCCGCGCCCGCACAGGAGCCGAAGCCGTCGACCCACGACGACCTGGTCTCGGCCGCCTTCGACAACCCGTCCCTGGGCTCCGTCCCGTCCCCGGCGACCCCGGTCGACCCGGCACCCGCCGCCGAGCCGACCGCCGCGAGCGAGCCCACGGCCAGTGTCGGCACCGTCGACGCCTCCGCCGAAACGGAGGCCGACTCAAGCCCCGCCACCACCGCTGAAGTGGAGGCGGAGGCGGGAGCGAAGGACGACGCGGAGGACGAGGCGGACGCCACCTCCGACCGCTGTGGGCAGGCGTCCCGCGAGGCGACGGATTCCGCGGAGACGGACGCGGAGGTGCACGCAGACACGGCACCCGCACCCGTACAGGAGCCCGCCCTCGCAGAGGAACCCGCCCCCGCCGCCGAGGTGGCCCCCGCCGCCGAGGCGGCCCCCGAGCCCACCTCCGAGGCGGCCCCCGAGCCCGCCGCCGAGGTGCCCGCGGCCGCCGGGAAGCCGGCCAGCACCCTGGCCAGGGTGAAGGGCAAGGCGCCCGGCCTGGCCACCGCCTACAAGGCCGCCGGAGCCGTGCTCAGGAAGCAGGGGCTCACGGGGGCCAGGGCCACCGTGTACCTGGTGCTCGACCGGTCGGGCTCCATGCGCCCGTACTACAAGGACGGCTCCGCCCAGAACCTCGCCGACCAGACCCTCGCCCTCGCCGCCCACGTCCACACCGGCGAGACCCCCACCGGCCCCGCCGTCGACGTCGTGTTCTTCTCGACGGAGCTCGACGGCACCGGCACCCTCACCCTCGAAGAGCACGAGGGCAGGGTCGACGCGCTGCACGCGGGCCTGGGCCGCATGGGCCGTACCAACTACGACCGCGCCATCGCCGAGGTCATCGCCCTGCACGAGAAGTCCGACGACCCCGACCGCCCCGCCCTGGTGATCTTCCAGACGGACGGCGCCCCCGAGTCGAAGACCGCCACCACGCAGGCCCTGAAGGCCGCCGCCGAGCACAACATCTTCTGGCAGTTCGTCGCCTTCGGCGAGACGGAGGCGAAGGCCTTCGACTACCTGCGCAGGCTCGACCTCGACAACACCGGCTTCTTCCACGCGGGCCCGGCCCCGAACGAGCTCACGGACACCGAACTCTTCAAGGGCCTCCTCGCCACCTGGCGCCCCTGAAAGCACAGCGCCCCGAGGGGCCGTCTCACCGGTAAAACCCCGGGGAGGCGGCCCCTTCCCGTCGGCTACGATTTGTGGATTCCAGGCGGCGAGCAGCCATCCAGACGCTCGTCACCGCACGTAGCGACCCGGGAGCAGCCCGCAATGGCTCGACACCTCATCACCAGCGCCCTTCCGTACATCAACGGGATCAAGCACCTGGGCAACATGGTGGGGTCCATGCTCCCGGCGGACGTCTACGCCCGCTATATGCGCCAGCGCGGCCACGACGTCCTCTACATCTGCGCCACCGACGAGCACGGCACCCCCGCCGAGCTGGCCGCCAAGGAGCAGGGTGTCCCGGTCGCCGAGTTCTGCGCGAGCGCGCACGACGCCCAGAAGGCGGTCTACGACGGCTTCGAGCTGTCCTTCGACCACTTCGGCCGCAGTTCCTCGCCGCAGAACGCGGAGCTCACACAGCACTTCGCGCGCAAGCTCCACGAGAACGGCTTCATCGAGGAGCGGGCGATCCGCCAGGTCTACTCGCCCGCCGACGGCCGGTTCCTGCCGGACCGTTACGTCGAGGGCACCTGTCCGCACTGCGGCTACGACAAGGCCCGCGGCGACCAGTGCGAGAACTGCACCCGCGTCCTGGACCCGACGGACCTGATCGAGCCGCGCAGCGCCATCTCCGGCTCCACGGACCTGGAGGTCCGCGAGACCAAGCACCTCTTCCTGCTCCAGTCGAAGCTGCAGCACGAGGTGGAGCAGTGGGTCGCGGCGCACGAGGACCAGTGGCCGCACCTGTCCACGTCGATCGCCCGCAAGTGGCTGAGCGAGGGCCTGCACGACCGCGCCATCACCCGTGACCTGGACTGGGGCGTGCCCGTCCCGGCCGACACCTGGCCGGAGCTCGCCGCCGAGGGCAAGGTCTTCTACGTCTGGTTCGACGCCCCGATCGAGTACATCGGCGCGACGAAGGAGTGGGCCGAGCAGGACGGCGGCGGCGCCCGCGACTGGAAGTCCTGGTGGTACGGGGCCGAGGACGTCCACTACACCCAGTTCATGGGCAAGGACAACGTCCCCTTCCACTCGGTGATGTTCCCGGCGACCGAGCTGGGCACCCGCGAGCCGTGGACGATGGTGCACCAGCTCAAGGGCTTCAACTGGCTGAACTACTACGGGGGCAAGTTCTCCACCTCGCAGAAGCGCGGCGTCTTCACCGGCCAGGCCCTGGAGATCCTCCCGGCCGACTACTGGCGCTACTTCATGATCGCCAACGCCCCCGAGTCGGACGACTCCTCCTTCACCTGGGAGCACTTCGCGGCCACCGTCAACAAGGACCTCGCCGACACCCTCGGCAACTTCGTCAACCGCGTCCTGTCCTTCTCGCGCAAGCGCTTCGGCGACGACGTGCCCGAGGGCGGCGCGCCGGGCGAGGCCGAGGCGAAGCTGGGCGAGGAGATCGCCTCGCTGCTCGCCGAGTACGAGACCCAGATGGAGGCCCTCCAGTTCCGCAAGGCCGCGGCGGCGCTGCGCGCGCTGTGGTCGGCGGGCAACTCCTACCTGGAGGAGAAGGCCCCCTGGCTGGAGATCAAGACCAACCCCGAGGGCGCGGCCCTCACCCTGCGTACGGCCATGAACCTGATCCACCTCTACTCGGTGGTCTCGGAGCCGTTCATCCCGTCCTCCGCGGCGGCAATGCGCTCGGCGTTCGCGCTGCCCGGGGACACGGCGAAGTGGATCACCGCGGACGAGGCCCGCGCCCTGGACAAGCTGCCCGCGGGCACGGCGTTCACGGTCCCGCCGGTCCTCTTCGCGAAGATCCAGGACGAGGACCTGGCGGCGTACACGGAGCGCTTCGGCGGGGATCCGGAGTAACTCCCCGCGCACGTACGGCGATGGCCCTGGAACCGCACGGTTCCAGGGCCATCGCCGTACGCAGGACCATCCCTCGCGGCCGAACGCATGTGCGCTGCTAGAGTCCCGACCTCTGCTCGTACTCGCATGTCGGTGCGTCATACAAGGGGGGACCTTGAGCGCGCAGTTGTATCCGGCGGCCCGGGAACTTGCCAAAGTTCTCTGGCCGCACCACACGCTCTACCGCGAACGCGACGGCGGGATGGTCATCCGCGGGGACTCCGTCCAGCGGTGGATCAGCCTCGGTGTCGCGGGTACCCGCGGAGACGTCCGCATCCGCGCGGGCCTGATCCTCGACGGCGGCACAACAGCCCCCGCCCGCACGGAAACGGTCCTGCCGCTGGCCTCCGGCACACCGGAACTGGCAGCAGCCTGCCGCCGCCTCCTCGCCGACCTCACGTCGGCGGCGGAGCCACCTACGCCCGACGTCCCGGACGACTCCCGGTCGCGACGGTCCCGGAAGCCCGGGAAGCCCGGGAAGCCCTGGAAGTCCGGGAAGCCTGGAAAGCCTGGGAAGTCCGGCAGATCCAGGACGGCTCAGAAGCCCCCGCGGCCCCCGAAGCCGCGACGGTCCAGGGGCCGCCGGGCCATGGTGTGGGCACTCGGCGTGACGGCGGTCAGCGCGGTCACCGTGTACGCGCTGTTCGCATACACGGCCGCGACGGGGGGCTAGCCTCCCGCCCGTCCGGGGCTCCGGAACGAGCTCGGTCCAGCAATCCAGCCTGTCCGGGGCTCCGGAACGAGCTCGGTCCAGCAATCCAGCCCGTCCGGCGCTTGAGGACGAGCGCGTTCAGCGCGATCGGGGGCAAGGGGCGCAGCCCCAGAAGGGGGTCCAGGGGCGAAGCCCCGGGTGGCCCGCCCACCCGTGGGTGCCACCGCACAACCGCGCCCACCCCGGTGGGGGGGTGCCCCGGACGACCAGGGCACCCCCACCTCGTACCCCCTACTTCTCCACCGGCTTGCGCAGCGAGATGTTGAGTTCCCGCAGGCGGGACTCCTCCAGCTCCGTGGGCGCGCCCATCATCAGGTCCTGCGCGTTCTGGTTGAGCGGGAACGCGATCGTCTCGCGGATGTTCGGCTCGTCCGCGAGCAGCATGACCATGCGGTCGACGCCCGGCGCGATCCCGCCGTGCGGGGGCGCGCCGAAACGGAACGCCCGCAGCATGCCGGCGAACTCGGCCTCCACGGTCTCCCGCTCGTACCCGGCGATCTCGAAGGCCTTGAGCATGACCTCGGGCTCGTGGTTGCGGATCGCGCCCGAGGACAGCTCGATGCCGTTGCAGACGATGTCGTACTGCCAGGCCAGGATGTCCAGCGGGTCCTTCTCCTCCAGGTCGGCCATGCCGCCCTGGGGCATCGAGAAGGGGTTGTGCGAGAAGTCGATCTTCCCGGTGTCCTCGTCCTTCTCGTACATCGGGAAGTCCACGATCCAGCAGAACCGGAAGACGTTCTCCTCGAAGTGCCCGGCCCGCTTCGCGGCCTCGACCCGCACCGCGCCCATGATCTTGGAGACCTCGTCGAACTCTCCGGCGCCGAAGAACACGGCATGCCCGGCGACGAGACCGAGGCGCTCGGTGAGGACCTTGTTGTTCTCCTCGGTGAGGAACTTGGCGATCGGGCCCTGGAACGAGCCGTCCTCGCCGACCCGGATCCAGGCGAGCCCCTTGGCGCCCTGCTCGACCGCGTAGTCGCCGAGCGAGTCGAAGAACTTGCGGGTCTGCCCGGCGGTGTCCGGCACGGGCAGCGCCCGCACGTGCTTGCCGGCGAAGGCCTTGAAGTCGGAGCCCTCGAAGACGTCGGTGATGTCGACGAGCTCCAGCTTGGCCCGCAGGTCCGGCTTGTCGTTGCCGTACTTGAGCATCGACTCGCGGAACGGGATCCGCGGGAACGGCGAGGTGACCTCGCGGCCGCCGCCGAACTCGGTGAAGATCTCCGTCATCAGCTGCTCGATCGGCTGGAAGACGTCCTCCTGCTCGACGAAGCTCATCTCGACGTCGAGCTGGTAGAACTCGCCCGGCGAACGGTCCGCGCGAGCGTCCTCGTCACGGAAGCAGGGCGCGATCTGGAAGTAGCGGTCGAAGCCCGAGATCATGAGCAGCTGCTTGAACTGCTGCGGGGCCTGCGGCAGCGCGTAGAACTTGCCGGGGTTCAGGCGCGAGGGCACGACGAAGTCGCGGGCGCCCTCGGGCGAGGTGGCCGTCAGGATCGGCGTGGCCATCTCGTTGAAGCCGAGCGCGACCATCTTCTCGCGGATCGAGGCGATGACGGCGGAGCGCAGCATGATGTTGCGGTGCATGCGCTCACGGCGCAGGTCCAGGAAGCGGTACTCCAGGCGGCGCTCCTCGCCGACCCCGTCGTCCGCGTTCACCTGGAACGGCAGGTGCTGGGAGGCGCCGAGCACCTCGACCTCGGCGACCTCGACCTCGATCTCGCCGGTGGGCAGCTCCGGGTTCACGTTCTCGGCGCCGCGGGAGACGACCTTGCCGTCGATGCGTACGACCGATTCCTTGGTCTGCTTGTCGAGGGTCTCGTAGACGGCCGTGCCGGGGCGGGCGACGAGCTGCGTGATGCCGTAGTGGTCGCGCAGGTCGATGAAGAGGATGCCGCCGAGATCGCGCCGGTTGTGCAGCCAGCCGCTGAGCCGGACGTCCTGGCCGACGTCGGTGGAACGGAGCTGTCCGCAGGAATGGGACCGATAGCGGTGCATGTTCTTCATCCAGTTCTTCGCGGGCGCGGGGCCTCATGGGTCCGGCCGCGGGACTTGTTCGCGTGGTTCGTCGCGAGACAGGCGGGAATCAACGCGCCCAAGGTTACCCGCCGCGCGGAACCACCCCGGTGGAGTCGCGGGGTCCACTCCGGTGGGGTGCGGGACCACTCCGGTGGAGTGCGGGAAGGGATCCGCCGTGGGCACTATCCGCCCGTACCCGCTTAAAGTGGGGCAATGCGAACGGACCCGAACGACGAGCCGGCCATCGGCCTGCCCCCGGTCGGGGACGTGCTGCGTGCCGTCGCCACGGGAATGTGGTGGTGGGAGAGCAGCACCGGGGCCGCGGCGGTGGACGCCGAGGCGGCCCGCCTGATCGGCCTGGACACCAGGGAGGCGCCCGCCGGGGGAGAGGCCGGTACGGGAGAGGCCGGTACGGGAGAGGCCGGTACGGGAGAAGCCGGTACGGGAGAAGCCGGTACGGAGGAAGCCCGGACGGAGGAAGCCCGGGCCGGGGGTGTCATCGCCGTGACCGAGGCCGCCGTCCGCTCCTGCTTCCACCCGGTGGACTGGAGCGAGATCAACGGCGTCGTCAACCTGGCCATCCTCGAAGGCACCCTGGCCGAGGCCCGGCTGCGCGTCATGGACGAGAACCACCAGATCGTCCGTACCGTCCGCTGCCGTACGAAGCCGCTGATCCACGGCGACCGCATCGAGCTGATCGGCACCGTCCAGGAGGTCACCGACCCGCACCCGGCCGCCTCCGCCCGCGCCCCCGTCACCGGCGACTGGCGCCGCTCGCGCGAGGCCTTCCTGCTCGACGCGGGCCGCGCGCTGGCCGAGGCGCGCTCCACCGCCGAGGTGCTGCGCGTGGCCGGCGCCCTGTCCATGCCGGGCTTCGAGCCGAACGGCCTCGCGGTCTTCGGCATCGAGGGCGACCACCTCACCGTCATCGGCCACCACGGCCAGCGCCCGCACGACGAGGCACCCTTCCGCAGCCTGCGGCTCGACAGCCCCTACCCGGCCTCCGAAGTGATCCGCACCGGCCGGGCGGTCTACCTCTCCTCCCCCGACGAATACCGCGCGCGCTACCCCACCATCTGGCCGGTGGCGCAGCGCTTCGGCCGCCAGTCCTGGGCCTTCCTCCCGCTGACCGTCGCGGGCCGCACGATGGGCGCGTGGATGGCGGGCTTCGCGCACCCCGTCGCGTTCACCCCGGACGAGCGCTCCGTCCTGACGACCGTGGCCCGGATGCTCGCCCAGGCCCTGTCGCGCGCGAGCACCGCCGAGACCGAACGGGCCCTCGCCGAGGGCCTGCAGCGCACCATGCTGCCGACCCTCGGCCCCGAGATACCGGGCCTGTCCATCGCCGCCCGCTACATCCCGACCGGCGGCGGTCTGCAGGTCGGCGGCGACTGGTACGACATGATCCCGCTGCCCGGCGGCACCCCCTCGGGCAGCGGCCGGATCGCGCTCGTCATCGGCGACGTCCAGGGCCACGACGTACGCGCGGCGGCCCTGATGGGCCAGCTGCGGATCGCCCTGCGCGCCTACGCCGCCGAGGGGCACCGCCCCGACGCGGTGCTCTCCCGCGCCTCCCGCTTCCTCTACGGCATGACCGAGTCGATCACGTACGGCTCCACCGGTCACACCACGGCCGACGCCGTCGACGACCCGCGCTTCGCCACCTGCCTGTACGTGGAGGCCGACCCTGCGACCGGACAGCTGGAGATCGCCCGCGCGGGCCACCCCGACCCGGTGGTGCGCACCAGCGACGGCATGGCCATGATCCGGCCCACCGCAGGCGGACTGCCGCTCGGCATCAACCCGGACGCCGACTATCCGACGACGTCGATCACCCTCGAACCCGGCGAGATGCTGATGCTGTGCACCGACGGCCTCATCGAGACCGGGGGCCACGACCTGCACACCGGGTTCACCCGGCTCCAGCCCATCCTGGAGGAGCACCGCGGCGAGGACCTCGAACAGCTGGCGGACGCGCTGGTCCAAGGCGTGCACGGGCCGTCCTCGCACCACTCCACGGGCCCCCTCGCCGACCGCCGCGAGGACGACATCGCCCTCGTCCTGCTCGCCCGCCCCGCCCCGGAGGGCGCCGCGGGCGTCCTGCAGCACGAGCCCGTACGCCGCATCCTGCTCTCCGTCGACCAGGCCGAGCCGCAGCGCATCGCCGACGCCCGGCAGCAGCTGCGCCACCTCCTGGACGACTGGACGAACTCCGACCAGATCGACTCGGCGGTCCTGATGGTCTCCGAGATGGTCACCAACGTCCTCGTGCACACCGACGGCGATGCCCTGCTCGTCGCCGAGGCCCGCGGCGAGCCCGGCCGCCGCCGCCTGCGCGTCGAGGTCGCCGACTCCAGCGACGACCTCCCCCACAAGCGCAGCCCGGGCGAGATGGCCTCGTCGGGCCGCGGCCTGATCCTGATGGAACTCCTCGCGGACGCCTGGGGGGTGGACCCGCGCGGCCAGGGCAAGTCGATCTGGTTCGAACTGCACGAGGGGTCTTCCGGCCGCTGAGCACCGCCCGGCGTCCCCGCGGTGTTTCACGCCTCGGCGGTGGACCACACCTCGGTGAGCCCCGGCTCGGCGGTGGACCACGCCCGGCGGTCCGGTTCGCCGAGCAGGGGGCACAGCGGCGCACAAGAGGCCCTACGCGTCGCTCGCCGCGCGCCACTGCTCCGTCGGCGCGACCCCGGGCACCGGCTTGCCGATCAGCGCCAGCGGGATGAAGAAGTTGACCTGCCCGATCAGCATCGCGAGCGTGGCCAGCTCCTTGGCGTCGTAGTGCTCGGCCGCGCGGGCATACAGCTCGTCGGGGACGCGCTCCCCGTGCGGGCTCGGCAGCAGCACGGCCTCCACGAGTTCCAGCGCCACCCGCTCGGCTTCGCTGAAGCAGGGCGCGTCCCGCCAGGAGGCCACGGCCGTGATCTTCTCCTCCGACACCTTCGCGCGACGCAGGTTCCCGGTGTGCAGCACCGTCAGATACGTATTGCCGACGATCTGCCCGGCCCGCAGGTGGACCAGGCCGACCGTGCTCCTCGGGACGGTCCCGGTGCCGAGGATCCTGAACAGGGCGGCGCTGACGTCGCCGAGTTCGGGCACCAGCTGCTGCGGGTCGGAGAACCGGGAGGTGAGGTCCGCGGAGTTGTTCGCGATCATGTTCATGTGGATGTCCCTTCGGGAATGGGGGGGGCCTTCGCCCCGCCCTGCTTTCCGGTTCACCGCTCTGACGACGGGGACGAGCCGAAGGTGACCGCCCCGGGGGACTTATTTCGGACCCCGGGGCGGGCCACTCGGCAGACCCGGCTCAGCCCTCGCTCGGGGCGAGGTTGAGCCGGGCCAGGCGTTCGGGGTCGGAGAGGATGTCGATCGCGCCGATCCTGCCGTCCGCGATGGTGAAGCTCATGACGGAGATCGGTTCCCTGTCGATGGTGTTGACGAGCCCCGCGAGGCCGTTGACCAGCGCGGGATGCGCGGTGGCGGCCGTGGCCATCCGCCGGAACGTGGCGGCCTGACCGGACACGGCCTCGGCACCGCGCAGGACCCGCAGGGCACCGTCGGGGCCGCCGGTGTCCGCGCGCAGCACGACGTCGGGATCGAGGAGGGACACCAGCTCCGCGAAGTCGCCGCCGCGGGCGGCGGCGAGGAAGGCGTCCACCACGCGCCGCTGGCCGGCCGGATCCGGATCCGGCGGCGGGGTCGCGCCCCGGACGCGCTGGCGCGCGCGGCTGGCGAGCTTCTTCGCCGTGGCGGGCGTACGGTCGACGATCGGCGCGATCTGCTCGAACGGCAGCCCGAACATGTCATGCAGGACGAACGCGAGGCGCTCCGCCGGGCTCAGGGACTCCAGCACCACGAGAAGCGCGAGCCCCACCGAATCGGCCAGCAACGCCTGCTGCTCGGGGTCGGCCCCGTCCTCGTTGCTGACCACCGGGTCGGGCAGCCGCGCGTCCAGCGACTCCTCGCCCCGGCGCTTGCGCGCACGGAGCATGTCCAGGCAGACCCGGCCGACCACGGTGGTCAACCAGCCGCCGAGATTGTCGATCCGGTGTTCGTCGGACCGGGACAGCCGCAGCCACGCCTCCTGGACCGCGTCGTCCGCCTCGCTCAGCGAACCCAGCATGCGGTAGGCGACCGCCTTCAGGTGATGACGGTGCTCCTCGAACCGGACGGACAGAAGATCGGGGGAACTCAAGGCCACGGGTCCTTCCCATCGACGGTGTCGTCCCACTGACGTTCTCAACACCGTGAAGGTGACAGGGCACCGCCCGTCAGGCCTCGGCGCTCCTCCCCCTCGCGTACTGCGTCCGCAGCTCCGAATAGATCCCGAACGCGGCCGCCGTCAGCGGCACCGCGAGCAGCATCCCGAGGATCCCCGCCACCGAGGCACCCGCCGTGATCGCGAGCATCACCACCGCCGGATGCATCTGCACGGTCCGGCTCTGGATCATCGGCTGCAGCACATGCCCTTCGAGCACCTGCACGGCGAGCACCACGCCGAGCGCCCACAGGGCGATCACCCACCCCCGGTCGGCCAGCGCGACCAGCACGGCCACCGCACCCGAGATGAACGCCCCGAGATACGGGATGTACGCCCCCACGAACACCAGCGCCCCGAGCCCGACCGCCCCCGGCACCTGCAGGATCAGCAGCCCCACGGTGATACAGACCGCGTCGATCAGCGCGATGACCGTCGTCCCCCGCATGAAGCCCTCGATGGCCTCGAAGGCCCGCCGTGCCATCACCTCGGCCGCCTCCCCCCGCCCGCGCGGCACGAAGGAGTGCAGGGCGCGCACGGCCCGCTGCGAATCCCGCAGGAAGAAGAAGACGAGCAGCAGCGCGAGCACCGCCATCGCGATCATCTGACCGACGACGCTCACCCCGCTGATCACCCCGGACGCGGCGGTACCGCCGAACTTGCTCAGCAGGTCCTTCGAGTTCGCCGCGAGATCGTCGAGCGAGGTCCCGGCCGCCCCGAGGTGCTCGGCGAGCGACTGCGCCGCGTCCCTGAGCGAGGCGACGATCTGGTCCCCGGTCTCGATCAGCGCACTGACGACGATGTACACCGCCCCGCCGACCACGACCACCACGGCCGCACAGGTCAGCCCCGCGGCCAGGGACCTGTGCACCCGCATCCTGAGCAGCCGCCGGTACAGCGGCCCGAGCAGCGCGGTCCCCAGCAGGGCGAGCAGTACGGGGGTGACGGCGGTCTTGAGGAGCGCGCACAGCCAGATCCCGACGGCCAGCACCGCGGAGACCAACAGAACCAGCACACACCAGGCACCGAGCCGCCGGGCACCCTCGGGCAACAGAGTCAGCACGAACCCACCCGACCACCGCCGCCGGGGGCCCGCACCGCGGGCGGTGCCGCGCGGGTGATGGCGCGCGGGTGACGGCGCGCGAGTGACGGCGCGCGAGTGACGGCGCGCGGGCGGTGACGCGCGGGGCCCCGGACGGCGTTCCGCAGCGGCGCCCCGGGGCACGACAGTTCCCGCGGTATCCCGCAGACTCGAAGAAAGCCGTGCCGTCGATCGGGTCTGCGGGGTCGGGGCTGTGTATGACGTGCCGTTGTGGTTGTGGCTGGTGTTCGCCGCCACCGTGCTCGTGTCGCTGGCGGTCGATCTGCTGGCGCACCGCGAGGCGCACGTCATCGGGTTCCGGGAGGCCGCCGCCTGGAGCGGGGTCTGGGTGGGCCTCGCCATCGCCTTCGGCGCGCTGGTCTTCCTGGTGGTCGGGGCGAAGGCCGGGGTGGAGTACACGACGGCGTGGCTGCTCGAGAAGAGTCTGTCGGTCGACAACCTCTTCGTCTTCGCCCTGATCTTCGGCTATTTCCGGGTGCCGCGCGCCTACCAGCACCGGGTGCTCTTCCTGGGCGTGCTCGGCGCCCTGGTCCTCCGGGGCGTCTTCCTCACGGCGGGGGTCGCGGTGGTCAGCCGTTTCACCGCCGTGCTGTTCGTCTTCGCGGTGATCCTCTTCTACAGCACGTACAAGCTCCTGAAGGAGGAGGACGACAGCTTCGACCCGGGCCGGAGCCTCGCCGTGAAGCTGCTGCGCAGGATCGTCCCCGTACAGGACGACTACGCCGGGGCCCACTTCTTCGCGAAGGAGGCGGGGCGGCGTGTGGCCACTCCGCTGCTGGCCGTCGTCGCCGCGATCGAGGCCGCCGACCTCGTCTTCGCCGTCGACAGCGTGCCCGCCGTCCTCGCCGTCAGCAGCGATGCCTTCATCGTCTACACCAGCAACGCCTTCGCCATCCTCGGCCTGCGCGCGCTGTACTTCATGCTCGCCGGGCTGCTCGACCGCTTCCACTACCTGGGCAAGGGTCTTGCGCTGATCCTCGCCTTCATCGGCGTCAAGCTCATCCTGCAGGCGTCGCACGAGACGGTCAGCACCGCCGTGCCCGAGATCCCGTCCCCGGTCAGCCTCGCGGTCATCGTGTCGGTGCTTGCCGTGTCCGTCGCGCTCAGCGCGCTCCGCCCTCCGCCCGAGGGCGCCGCAAGCCCCGCCGCCGAGGCCCGGCCGCCCTCGTCTCCGTCGCCGCCGGAACCTCCCAAAACTACCTAAAGCGGTAGTAAAATATGCGCATGGAACCGCGGCCGAAACGGACCACACCTCCCCCCGACTACTTCTGCGGCGCGTGCGGGAAGCCGGTGGAGGCGGTGGTGGAACGGCACAAGACGATGGGGGTCTACGTGCCCCACTGGATCGCCGGCCCCTGCCACAACCCGAAGTGCGAGGAGTACGTGCCGGAGCAGGTGCCGATCACCTCGGTCCGCAGCTCCACCTGGGAGAAGCTGACCGACTGGTCACACCACTGACCGCTCCTGACACCACCCCCTGCCCGGGCGGGAGCGAGCCGACCCCGCGCTTGACCTCAACCAAGCTTGAGCTTCTACGTTCCTTCCAGAGCCGCCGGAGCCGACCGGCGGCGCCTCAGGGAGGTTCGAAGTGACCGAGCACGCACCCCACGCCGAGATCCCCGACCGCTACCGCTACGCCGTGATCCCGCACATCATGGTCGACGACGCCGCCGCGGCGATCGACTTCTACCAGCGGGCCTTCGGCGCCCGCGAGCAATTCAGGATCGACGCTCCGGACGGCGGGATTCTGCACGCCGAGATCACCATCGGACGCTCGGCCCTGATGCTGGGCGACGTCAGCCTGGACGAGGCGGAGGCCGCCGCCTTCGCCGCACCGGCCTCACTCGGCGGAGGCACGACCGTCACGCTGCACGTCTTCGTGCCGGACGTCGACAGCCTGGCCCAGCGCGCGGAGGCCGCCGGCGCCGAGATCATCCAACCGCCGAAGGACATGTTCCACGGCGACCGCACCGTCATCCTCAAGGACCCTTCCGGTCACCTCTGGGTATTCCTCACCCACGTGGAAGACGTCCCCGAGGACGAACTACGGCGCCGCCTGGCCGCCGCCGGGTGACCGGGCGGGCCCTGCGCGCGCGGCGCTCCGGACCGGGTGCCGGTTACCACAGGGCAGAAACGCCACGGTTCGGTCAGCGCGGACGCCAGCGACAGCCCCGGGGCTACGGCAGTGCCGTGCTGACCGCCTCGACGAGCATCATCCACATCGGCTGACCGCCCGCGCCGAAGGCCGCGGACAGCGCGTATCCGACCGCCGCGTCCAACGGCTCGATCCCGACGCCCTCCTGCCACTGCGCCGTCACCCGCCGGTCGCCGTCCGAGACGAAGTCCCCGAGGTGCTTCCCGTCCCGCGTCAGCCTGCTGCTCGGGACGGAGTCGGGCACCAGCCGGTAGGTCGTGCCCGCGTACGTGACGTCGACCCGGTAGGAACGCCGGCTGAACCTCCCTTTGGCCGGGGCGATCGTCGCTTCGTCACCGTCCACCGTGAGGGTGAGATGCCCGGGGTCGCGGGTGCCGATGGCGATCTGCTCGTCGACCTCGGCCTCCGGGGCCCGGGTGAGCGTGATGCGCGGGATCTTCTCGCCGCTCACCACGAGTGTCTCGGCGTGCTCGCCTTCGAGGGCGACGGTTATTTCCCCGTGGTGGTCGTCCTCGGCCACGGCGGGCGGAGGGGCGGTGTCCGTCATCTGGTTTCTTGACGCCTTCTGTCGGCCCGAAAGGTGGTCAGGGGTGGTCAGGGGTGCTCAGCAGCGCTCAGGGTATTCCGGCCGGTCAAGCCGTGAAGGTGCGCCGGTAGGCGGTCGGGGTCAGGCCCGTGTGGGTGGTGAGGCGGGTACGGAGGTTGGCGGCGGTGCCGAGGCCGCTTCGGTGGGCGACCTGGTCGATGGTCAGGGTGGTCTGTTCGAGGAGCCGGCGGGCGTGCTCGACACGGACGGCGGTCAGCCACTGGTTCGGGGTGCAGCCGAACTCGCTGCGGAAGCGGCGGTGCAGGGTCGCCGGGCTCATCGCCGCCCGGGAGGCGATGTCGGTGACCGTGATCGGGCCGGTCGCCCGCTGCTCGGCCCAGGCGAGCGCGGCCGCGAGCGGGCTCTCCGGCTCCTGCGGCAGCGGACGTTCGATGAACTGCCGCTGCCCGCCCGGCCGGTGCCCCGGGAACACGAGGCGGCGGGCGACGGCCGCCCCGGTCTCGGCGCCGTGGTCGCGGCGTACGACGTGGAGTGCGAGGTCGAGAGCGGCCGCGCTGCCGGCCGAGGTGAGGATGTCTCCGTCGTCGACGAAGAGGACGGCGTCGTCGACACGGACCCGTGGGTACCGGGCCCGGAACTCGTCGGCCCACTGCCAGTGCACCGTGACACGGCGCCCGTCCAGCACACCGGCCTCGGCGAGGGTGAACGCCCCGCTGCACATCCCGATCATCCGCGCCCCGCGGTCACCGGCGCGCGCGATGGCCCGGAGCACGTCGGGGTGGTGGGGTGCGGCCGTGTCGGGGCGGTTGGGGACGATCACCGTGTCCGCCTGTTCCACGGCCGAAAGGTCCGCGATGCCGGTCATCGCGAAGAAGCCCTGCCGCATGGACACCTCCGGCTCGCGTGCGCACATCCGGAAGTCGTAGAGCAGCCCGCCGGCCTCGGGCCGGTCGATACCCAGGACTTCGGTCAGGCATGCCAGCTCGAACGGGTTCGAGCCGTCGTCCACGAGAGCGACGACGGAGTGCAGGTGCGAGGAATCTTGCGGCATGCGCCATTCCTCGCACTGTCGGGGCGATGGGCGCAAGCCCGAGGATCGGGCCATGACGCACCGGACAACGAACATCGACACCGTCCTGGCCTCCTTCCAGGAGACCTGGAGCCCGCGGATCCTCACCCGCGTCAACGACTACGACGTCCGCCTCGCCAAGGTCGAGGGCGACTTCGTATGGCACTCCCACCCGGACACCGACGAGCTGTTCCTCGTGCTCGACGGCAGTCTCGACATCCGCCTGCGGGAGGCCGGAGCCGAGACCGCCGTACACCTCGAACGTCACGACGTCTTCGTCGTCCCGCGCGGAGTCGAGCACTGCCCTCGGTCGCCGGACGGCGCGAGCGTGCTGCTGCTCGAACCGGCCGGGACGCTCAGCACCGGCGACTATGTGGGAGAGGTTCCGGGTCACATCGACTCGACGACAGGAGTCGAGTCGACATCGGGCGGCGAGTCGACGACGGGCGGCGAGGTCTGACCCCCGGCACCCTCCGCACGGCGGCGACAGCACTCACGTGTGCGGCAGACGCTCCGTCGTCGGGATGACGCCCAGGCGGCCCGCCTGGAAGTCGTCGAAGGCCTGCTGGAGTTCGGCCCGGGTGTTCATGACGAACGGGCCGTAGTGGGCCATCGGTTCGCGGATCGGCTGCCCGCCGAGCAGGACGACCTCCAGGTCGGGCGTGTGCCCGTCCTGCTTCTCGTCCGCGCGGATGGTGAGCGAGCCTCCGTCGCCGAAGACCGCCGTCTGACCCAGGTGGATCGGTCGGCGCTCCTCGCCGACCGCGCCGCGTCCGGCCATGACGTACGCGAGGCCGTTGAAGTCCGGGCGCCAGGGGAGGGTGACCGAGGCACCGGGGCGGACGGTCGCGTGGATCATCGTGATCGGCGTGTGGGTGATGCCCGGGCCCTCGTGCCCGTCCAGCTCACCGGCGATGACGCGGAGCAGCGCGCCGCCGTCGGGGGAGCTGAGGAGCTGGACCTGGCCGCCGCGGATGTCCTGGTAGCGGGGGTTCATCATCTTGTCCTTGGCGGGCAGGTTCACCCACAGCTGCAGCCCGTGGAAGAGGCCGCCGGACATGACGAGGCTCTCCGGCGGGGCCTCGATGTGGAGCAGGCCGCTGCCGGCGGTCATCCATTGGGTATCGCCGTTGCGGATGGTGCCGCCTCCGCCGTTGGAGTCCTGGTGCACGAAGGTGCCGTCGATCAGGTACGTGACGGTCTCGAAGCCGCGGTGCGGATGCCAGGGGGTTCCCTTCGGCTCGCCCGCTTCGTACTCCACCTCGCCCATCTGGTCCATCATGATGAACGGGTCGAGGTACTTGTAGTTGATGCCCGCGAAGGCGCGGCGCACCGGGAAGCCCTCGCCCTCGAAGCCGGACGGTGCGTCCACCACGGCCAGGACCTTGCGCGCCGGCGCATCGGCGGGGGCGGTCACCTTGGGCAGGGTCAGCGGGTTCTCGACGGTCACTGCAGGCATGGTCGGTACCTCCTTCGCAGGTTCGAGAATAGTTGAATCTCGAACTTCCTGCCACCTGGAACATGGCAGACCCCGGAGGAATTCCCCCGGACGCGCACAGCTCCCTCAGACCCGGGCCCGCACCGGCACCTCGCGGGCCAGCAGCAGGGCGACGGCGCCCAGGAGCGTTCCGGTGATGCGGCGCTGCACGGTGGCCAGGCTCGGGCGCGCGGCGAGGAAGGCGGCGACGGTGCCCGCGGCGAGGACGATCAGGGCGTTGACGGTGAGACTCACGGCGATCTGGACCGAGCCGAGCACCAGGCCCTGTACGGCGGGGTGGCCGCGCTGCGGGTCGATGAACTGCGGGATCAGGGTCAGGTACATGATCGCCGCCTTGGGGTTGAGCAGGTTCGTGAGCAGACCCATGCGGAAGAGGCGGGACGGGCTGTCGCGGGGGACGTCCCGGACCTCGAAGAGGGCCCGCCCGCCCGGACGCAGGGCCTGCCAGGCGAGGTGCGCGAGGTAGAGGACCCCTGCGGCCTTGAAGGCGATGAACAGCCAGGGCACGGCGACGAAGACGACCGCGAGGCCGAGGTTGGCCATCAGCAGGTACACGACGAAGCCGAGTCCGGTACCGGCCAGCGAGACAAGGCCTGCGGTGCGGCCCTGGCCGATGCTGCGCGAGACCAGGTAGACCATGTTCGGCCCCGGGGTCAGGACCATGGCCAGCGCGGTGAGCGCCATGGCGAGGACGGCTGCAGTGGAGACGGGCGCGGACGGCAGGGTGAGCTGGGCGAGCGGCATGGCGTCACCCTGATGTAATGCCCTTGTGCATCTCAACCCTTACGGGGAGTACGCGGTGCTCCTCGCCGGTTCCCTGGCCGACGACTGGCCCGCCACGCGGTCCGGGATCGTGGAGCGGACCCGTGCGTACGGCATGACGATGGCCTTCCCGGAGCGGGCCGACGACCACGCCCGCTGCCGGGCCGTACTCGACGACTGGCTGCGGATCGTCGACGCGCCCGGCCCGGACGAGCGGGCGGCACTCCTCAACGCGCAGATGGCCGCGGCCACGGCGTACCCGCGGATGACCGACCACAACGGCGAGGGCTGGCATCTGCACTACCGCGACGTGGACGACGACCTGCCGCGCGTGCTGCACGCCGTCCTCAGCGTGGGCACCGCCCTGCACCTGACCACGCGCGGCATGCACCGCCTCGGCCGCTGCGCGGCGGCCCCGTGCACGAACGTCGTCGTGGACGTCTCCCGCAACGGCACCCGGCGCTACTGCTCACCGCGCTGCGGCAGCCGCGACGCCGTCCGCCGCCACCGGGCCCGCCGAAGCGGGCGCTGACGGCCTCGGACCGGGCGGGGACGGCCCGGCTCGGCCGTGCGTACGGACTGCTGGTCAGCGTGCTGGTCAGCGGGTCCCGGTCTCGGGCTCCGGGCGGGGGAGCTCGTCGAGGTCGAGAGTGAAGGTGCGGCCGTCCGCCAGGGGGATGGGGAGCTTGCCCGTGCCGTACTTGTGGGTCTGCGCGGTGATGTAGCCGGTGGCGGTCGGCTGGGTGTGGAGGACGACTTCCTGGGCGTAGGGGTCCACGACCAGGTAGACGGGAATGCCGTAGCGGCCGTACTTCGCGGTGCAGTCGTCGTAGTCCTTGCGGGCGGACGAGGTCGAGACGACTTCGGAGATCAGCAGGACGTCTTCGAAGCCGTAGCGCTTGCCTTCCCGGCGGGCGTCCTCGCGGAAGATGGCCAGGTCGGGGGCGGAGTTCTCGTCGGCCGGGAAATCGACGTAAACGTCGGAGGCGGTCTTCGCATGACGCCCGAGGGACACGATCGTGTCGTATTGCATTGCCTTGATCGTGCTCGAGTGCTCGAGGCTCTGCGGGGTCATGATCACCTTCCCGTCGGCACCGAAGAAGACCGTGTACCCCTCGGGGAACTCGGTGTGCACGATCGCGTCCACGCTCATGTGACGACTCCTTCCCGTGTGCAGCCAGGATACGGCGGAGGTCAGCCGTACATCCGCCGCATCGCGAAGTCGACCATCTCCTCCACGGCCTTCGCGTCGAAGACCATGCGGTGCTCGCCCTCCATGTCGAGGACGAAGCCGTAGCCGGTGGGGAGGAGGTCGATGACCTCGGCGCCGGTGATGACGAAGTACTTGGACTCCTTGCCCGCGTACCGGCGCAGCTCCTTGAGGGAGGTGAACATCGGAATGACCGGCTGCTGGGTGTTGTGCAGGGCCAGGAAGCCGGGGTTGTCGCCGCGCGGGCAGTAGACCTTCGACGTGGCGAATATCTGCTGGAAGTCCTCGGCGGCCATCGAGCCGGTCGTGAAGGCGCGCACGGCGTCCGCGAGGGAGGGCGGGGACGGCTCGGGATAGAGCGGTGCCTGCTGGCCGTATCCGCCGGCCACGCCGCCGCCCGGCATGGCTCCGGGCGCGCCGCCCTGCATGCCGCCGGGTACGCCGCCCGGCATCCCGCCCGGCATGTGCTGGCCGCCCTGGGGCGGTGCGTACTGCTGCCCACCGGGGTTCTGGTCGTAGCCGTACATGGCCACGAGCGTACTGGGTCACCGGATGGCGACGGTCACAGATGGCGGGTTTGGGGTTGCGCCTTATTACCGACGGGTAGCATCATGGTTGTTACCAGTTGGTACGCATACGAGGATCCTGCCGGAGCAACGGTGTGATCCGCCCACTCCCGGACTTAACGGAGCCGTCGCCATGGGGCACTACAAGTCGAATCTCCGCGACATCGAGTTCAACCTCTTCGAGGTGCTCGGCCGCGACAAGCTGTACGGCACCGGCCCGTTCGCGGAGATGGACACCGACACCGCCAAGAGCGTGCTCGCCGAGCTCACCCGCCTCGCGGAGAACGAGCTGGCCGAGTCCTTCGCCGACGCCGACCGCAACCCGCCGGTCTTCGACCCGGAGACCAACACGGCCCCGGTCCCGGCCTCCTTCAAGAAGTCGTACAAGGCGTTCATGGACTCCGAGTACTGGCGTCTGGGCCTGCCCGAGGAGATCGGCGGCACCACCGCCCCGCCGTCCCTGATCTGGGCGTACGCGGAGCTGATCCTCGGCGCGAACCCGGCGATCTGGATGTACTCCTCCGGCCCGGCGTTCGCCCGGATCCTCTTCGAGGAGGGCACCGAGGAGCAGAAGAAGTGGGCGAAGATCGCCGTCGACAAGCTCTGGGGCTCCACGATGGTCCTCACCGAGCCGGACGCCGGCTCGGACGTGGGCGCGGGCCGCACCAAGGCCGTGCAGCAGCCTGACGGCTCCTGGCACATCGAGGGCGTGAAGCGCTTCATCACCTCCGGTGAGCACGACATGGAGGAGAACATCCTCCACTACGTCCTCGCCCGCCCCGAGGGCCACGGCCCCGGCACCAAGGGCCTGTCCCTCTTCCTCGTCCCGAAGTACCACTTCGACTTCGAGACCGGCGAGCTGGGCGAGCGCAACGGCGTCTACGCCACCAACGTCGAGCACAAGATGGGCCTCAAGGCCTCCAACACCTGTGAGATGACCTTCGGCGACCAGGCCGACAAGCCGGCCGTCGGCTGGCTCATCGGTGACAAGCACGACGGCATCCGCCAGATGTTCCGCATCATCGAGTTCGCCCGCATGATGGTCGGTACGAAGGCGATCTCCACGCTCTCGACGGGTTACCTGAACGCCCTGGAGTACGCCAAGGAGCGCGTGCAGGGTCCCGACCTGGCGAAGTTCATGGACAAGACCGCGCCGAAGGTCACCATCACGCACCACCCCGACGTGCGCCGCTCGCTGATGACGCAGAAGGCGTACGCGGAGGGCATGCGCGCCCTCGTGCTGCACACGGCCTCCGTGCAGGACGAGATCGCCCTCAAGGAAGCGGCCGGCGAGGACACCGCCCAGGCCGAGGCGCTCAACGACCTGCTCCTGCCGATCGTCAAGGGCTACGGCTCCGAGAAGGGCTACGAGCAGCTCGCCCAGTCGCTGCAGACCTTCGGCGGCTCCGGCTTCCTGCAGGAGTACCCGATCGAGCAGTACATCCGCGACGCGAAGATCGACACCCTCTACGAGGGCACGACCGCGATCCAGGGCCAGGACTACTTCTTCCGGAAGATCGTCCGCAACCAGGGCGCGGCGCTGAACTCGCTCGCCGAGGAGATCAAGAAGTTCCTCGCGGTGAACACCGGCGGCGAGGAGCTCGCCACCGCGCGCGGGCAGCTCGCCAAGGCCGCCGCCGAGCTGGAGGCCATCGTCGGCCTCATGCTCACCGACCTCGCGGCGACCGAGAAGGACGTCCGCGAGATCTACAAGGTCGGTCTCAACACGACCCGCCTGCTGCTCGCCTCCGGTGACGTCGTCGTCGGCTACCTGCTGCTGCGCAACGCCGCGGTGGCCGCCGAGAAGCTGCCGAACGCCTCCTCGAAGGACGTCGCCTTCTACACCGGCAAGATCGCGGCCGCGAAGTTCTTCGCCGCCAACGTCCTGCCCGGCGTCACGGGTGCCCGCAAGCTCGCCGAGGGCGTGGACCTGGACCTGATGGACCTGGACGAGGCCGCTTTCTGATCCCTCGTCCGCCGCACGTGACGGCCCGCCCCGGTCGGGGGGCGGGCCGTTCACGTTTCCGCGCCGCACAGGCGCCGGATACGCCGACCCCGAATTCCCGGCCCCCGGCGGCGTGTCGGTAACGGTCGTTAAGGTGAAGCCATGAGCAGCAGCGCAGCCGCCCGGTTCGACCGTGGGCACACCGATGACCTGATGACCTATCTCGCCGCCAGCCCCACGCCCTACCACGCGGTCGCGAGCGCGGCCGAGCGGCTGGAGAAGGCCGGGTTCCGGCAGGTGGACGAAGAGGCCGCGTGGGACGGCTCAAGCGGCGGGAAGTACGTGCTGCGCGGCGGCGCGCTCATCGCCTGGTACGTGCCCGAGGGCGCCTCGGCGCACACCCCGTTCCGCATCGTCGGCGCGCACACCGACTCCCCCAACCTGCGCGTGAAGCCGCTGCCGGACTCCGGTGCGTACGGCTGGCGGCAGGTCGCCGTGGAGATCTACGGCGGCCCGCTGCTCAACTCCTGGCTGGACCGGGACCTCGGGCTCGCCGGGCGCCTCTCGCTGCGCGACGGCAGCACCCGGCTCGTCAACGTCGGGCGCCCGCTGCTTCGCGTACCGCAGCTCGCGATCCACATGGACCGCGGGATCTACGACAAGGGCCTGCAGCTCGACAAGCAGAAGCACATGCAGCCCGTCTGGGGCCTCGGCGAGACGAGCGAGGGCGACCTGATCTCCTTCCTGGAGGAGGAGAACGGAATCGCGGCCGGTGACGTGACCGGCTGGGACCTGATGGTGCACTCCATCGAACCGCCCGCCTACCTCGGCCGCGACAAGGAACTCCTCGCGGGACCGCGGATGGACAACCTCCTTTCCGTGCACGCCGGAACGGCCGCGCTCACCGCCGCGGCCCACTCGGGCAGCCTGAACCACATCCCGGTCCTCGCCGCCTTCGACCACGAGGAGAACGGCTCCCAGTCCGACACCGGCGCAGACGGACCGCTGCTCGGCAGCGTCCTTGAGCGTTCCGTGTTCGCGCGCGGCGGCACGTACGAGGACAGGGCGCGGGCCTTCGCGGGCACCGTCTGCCTGTCCTCCGACACCGGGCACGCCATCCACCCCAACTACGCCGAGCGGCACGACCCGACGCACCACCCGCGCGCCAACGGCGGCCCGATCCTCAAGGTCAACGTCAACAACCGCTACGCCACGGACGGTTCGGGCCGCGCCGTCTTCGTCGACGCCTGCGAACGCGCCGGCGTCCCGTACCAGCACTTCGTCTCCAACAACGCGATGCCCTGCGGCACCACGATCGGCCCGATCACGGCCGCGCGGCACGGCATCAAGACGGTCGACATCGGCGTCGCGATCCTGTCCATGCACAGTGCCCGTGAGCTCTGCGGCTCGGACGACCCGCATCTGCTCGCCAGTGCGCTGACGACGTTCCTGGAGAGCTGAGGACGCTTCGACACCGGCCGTGCCCCGGCCGTACGGAACTGCGGGCGCGACCCGTGTCGTCTTCGTGCCCGGGGCGGCCCTCCCGGACGGAAACGACACCTACGAGGACCGTGCCCACCGGGGGTACGGTCCTCGTGCCCGTCACACCACCCATTCCGGCTCGGGGGATTCATCCATGCGTACGAAGCTGCGTCGGCGCGCCGCACTCACCATCGCCGCCACGGCCGCCACCGGCCTGGTCCTGTCCGGCTGCTCGGGCTCGGGGTCCGGGCACAAGTCGAAGGGCAAGAACCGCGGCTCGTCCTCACGCGGCTCGTCCTCCGTCGGGAAGTCCTCCGGTTCCTCGTCCGTCGGGAAGTCCTCCGGCGGGGTGGGCAAGGACGACGACCACGCCACGTCGACGGGTGGCACGAGCACGGGCGGCACGAGCACGGGCGGCACGAGCACGGGCGGCACAAGCACCGGCAGCAGGTCCGGGCCGTGTACGAGCAGCGAGACGAGGATGTCGGTCCGGGCCGTGTCCCGCCCGGTCAACTACCGGCTGATCACCCTCACCAACACCTCGAAGCGCACCTGCACCGTGCTCTCCTACCCGGTGGTGAGCTTCGCCCCGGACCTCGACGGCACGGCGGAGGCCTTCGCGGGCTCCAGGCCGCAGGCCGTCGTCACGCTGAAGCCCGGCGCCTCCGCGTACGCCGGGCTCAACACCAGCCCGGCCAACCGGGCGGACGACGGCAACAAGCCGCACGCCAAGACGCTCGCCGTCGACCTGATCAGCAAGGTCGAGGCGAACGGCTCGACCCGCCAGTTCGGCCGCCCTCAGACCGTCCGGGTCGGCGACCTGTTCGTGTACGAGCCGAAGGTGACGTACTGGCAGCAGAACCAGGCGGCCGCGCTGCGCTGAGCAAGGGGCCCGCGCAGGGCGGCACGCAGATCCGCTGGCGGCGGTCCCTGCCGACGCCGTCCTACGCGTCCATCCCCGCGAGCACCAGCGCCAGCCGGTCCGTCGCGCCCTCGGCGAGGCGGACCGGGACGCCCCAGTCCTGCTGGTGGACATGGCAGGCCGGGTACTCGTTCGCGGGGTCGTCGTCGCAGGAGGCCGCCATCGCCGAGACATGCAGCACGCCCTCCGGCACGGCGGGGTTCAGCTCAAGGCCGCGGCTGAGGTCCGTGTCCGCGCCCTCGCCCGAGAGCAGCAGCTCCGGCGGCGTGGACGAGACGAGCAGCCGGGTCGACGGGCCGTACCTGGTGTCGAGCTTCTGCCCCGTCGGCGCCTGGAAGACCACGTCCAACCGCAGCTTGCCCGGCGCGACTTCGGTCGCGGCCCGCTGCGTACGGTGGGCCACCGCCTCCACCCGTACGGCCTCCTCCGGCAGCCGCAGCCGGGTCAGCCGGTGGCGGGCCGACTCGACCACCACGATGTCGTCCCCGGCCAGCACGGCGGCGCTGGGCTCACGCAAATCCGTGGCCAGCGTGGTGACTTCGCCGCCCGAGCCACCCGCGCCGCCCGCCGGGTCGTAGCGGCGCAGCGCGTGGTTGTACGTGTCGCTGACCGCGACCGAGCCGTCGGGGAGCGCCGTGACGCCCAACGGGTGCTGCAGAAGCGCCTGGTCGGCGGCCCCGTCGCGGTGGCCGAAGTCGAAGAGGCCGGTTCCGACGGCCGTGTGGACGGTCCGGTCCCGGTCGATCCAGCGCAGCGCGCTCGTCTCCGAGTCGGCGATCCACAGCCGGTCCTCGGTGGCCGCGAGACCGGAGGGCTGGGCGAACCAGGACTCGGCCGCGGGCCCGTCGACCAGGCCCTCGTTGGTCGTACCGGCCGCGACCCGCACGCTCCCGTCCGCCGGGTCGTACGTCCACAGCTGGTGCACCCCGGCCATCGCGATCCACACCAGGGAGTCGAACCAGGCCACGTCCCACGGCGAGGACAGGTCCACCTCGCGCGCGGGCCCGGAGGTGGGCGAGCCCTGCCACCACTGCCGCCCGGTCCCGGCCACCGTCTCCACCGCGCCGGTCTCCGGGTCGTACGTGCGCAGCGCGTGGTTGACCGTATCGGCGACGATCACCCGCCCGTCCGGCAGCAGCGCGAGCCCCTGCGGCTCGCTGAACCGCGCCTCGCCCGGGCCGCCGTCCGCGAGCCCCCGCTCCCCGCTGCCGATCCGCCGAACGACCGTCTCGCCGTCCTCCGCCAACTCCACCAGCTGGTGCCGGGTCGTGTCCGAAACCAGGAAATTCCCGCCCGGCAGCAGCAGCGCCTTGCCGGGGAAACGCAGATCGCTCGCGACCGGCTCCGGCGGCACATACGGCCCGTCCCCGCGCCGCAGCGTCCCCTTCGCCTCGTGCTCGGCCTCCAGCTCCTCGACCAGCTTCGCGATCGCGTGCGCATGCCCCTCACCGGCGTGCTGCGCGACCACGTACCCCTCGGGATCGATGACGACCAGCGTCGGCCAGGCCCGTACGGCGTACTGCTTCCAGGTGCTCAGCTCGGGATCGTCGAGCACGGGGTGGTGCACCTCGTACCGCTCGACGGCATCGACGACGGCCGCGTGCTCGGCCTCGTGCACGAACTTCGGCGAGTGCACCCCGACGATCACCAGGGTGTCCTTGTGCTTCTCCTCCAGCTCACGGAGCTCGTCGAGGACGTGCAGGCAGTTCACACAGCAGAAGGTCCAGAAATCGACGACAACGCACTTACCGCGCAGGTCGGCGAGGGTGAGCTCTTTGCCCCCCGTATTGAGCCAGCCGCCCTTGCCGGTCAGCTCGGGGGCACGGACTCGGGCGCGGCGCGGGGCAGGGGAGGCAGCGTTGTTCATGCTTCAAGGGTGCCATCCCCGGACGGCAGGGCCGCCACCCATTCCGGGGAGGGAGAGCCGTCGGGATCCAGACCGTGTGGCCAGTGCTCGTGGAACCGGAAGGTCCTGGCCACATGCATCGTGGTGAACTCACCGGTCCAGACGGATTGATGCACGCCGTCCGACCCGCCGGCGTCGGCGAGTTTCAGGGCCAGGGCCTGCGCCCCTTCGGCATCCCCCGCGTCCTCGCGCAGTCTGATCAGAAGAACCAGGGGAAACGTGCTGTCGAGGTCGATCGCCGTCATCGCCATGCGCTCGGCGCCCTCGTGGGCCCCCGCCTCCTCACACATGCGTGTCAGCTGCAGAAGTATCTCCACGTCCTCGCTCCGGACGGCCCGCTGGACGAGGGCGTCCAGTCCCTCCAGGTCCTCCGCCTTCCGGCGAGCACGGGCCAGATGCATCAGTCCGCCGATCGCGTGCCGGTCCGCCGCTCGCCAGGCCATGTCCTCGGCCCCGCGTCGGTCTCCCGCGTCCTCCAGGATCATTGCGAGGAGACCCAGGACGGTGCCTTCGGCACCCTTCTCCTCGGCTTCCCCGAGGAGGGCGTCGAGGCCCGTACCGTCCCCTGCCCGCCTTCGCCCATGGGCCAGGTGCGCCAGGGCAGCGCGGGAACCCGCGTCCGCGGCCTCCCGGAAGAAGGCGTCGGCGCCCTCGTCGTCGCTCGTGCTCTGCAGCATCAACGCCAGGATGACCAGGCCGTCCGGGTGACCGGCCGCCGCAGCCGCCCGCGCGGAGGCCTGCGCTCCCTCCCGGTCACCGGCTCGGCTGTGCAGTTGTGTCAGAAGCACATGCGCGCCTGACTCGCCGGCCTCAACGGCCCGTCGGTACAGTGCTTCGGCGCCTTCGAGGTCATCCTCCCTCTCCCGCAGCCCGCCCAGTGCCGTCAGGGCATGGGCGACGCCGGCGTCGACAGCCGCCTGGTAGTAGTGCGCGGCACCTACGAGGTCACCCCGCTGTTGACGCAGGTCGCCGAGGCGCATCAGCGCGTCGGTGTCGCCGCTCTGCGCAGCCAGCAGCTCGAACATCTCCTGCAACGCCGCCACGGCGTCGGGGTCGCCTTCGGAGACCCGGTCGAGGAAGGCCCTGCCGGCCTCGTCCCGCGCCACGACGGGAGCCCAGCTCACTTCGAACGGCGAATCCTCGTCGTCGGAAACCGGCATCAGCACGGCTTCGGGGCCTCCCTGACCCTCCTTCAGCTTCCGCAGGCGGGCGAGTTCATGCCCGGCGTCGGTGCTGCCCGCGTCTTCGGCCTGGCGGAACAGCCTCTCGCCCTCTTCCACGGCGCCCCGGTCCAGCTTCAGGCGTGCCAGCCGGATCAGCGCGTCGGTGCTCCCCGCGTCCGCGGCCCGCCGGTACAGCTCCTCGGCCTCTTCCACCGCCCCCTCATCCTGCTTCAGACCCGCCAGCCGGATCAGCGCATCGGTGCTCCCCGCGTCCGCGGCCCGCCGGTACAGCCGCTCGGCCTCTTCCACGGCACCTGCCGTGGTGCGCATGGCTGCCAGCCGAAGCGTTGCTTCCTGGTCGCCGTCCTGGACACACCGGAGCAGCAGGTGGTGAGCCCACTGAAGGCGGTGGCGGTCCGAGGCCGCCTGTGCCAGGGCGATGAGGTCGTCGGACCGGGTGAGGTGGTTGAGTGCGGCCTCCCAGAAGGACGCGGGGGGACAGGATCGTCTGCGTGAGTCGCGTCCGTGTTCGTCGAGGTAGTCGGCGAGGCGGAACGTGGGACCGGACACCGCGGTGTGGGCTGGACGCTGTGTCGGGGTGCCCGGGGAACGACGGGTCGGACGCTGGTTGGTACGGCGCAGGGGCGCCTGCTTGCCGTGCACCAGCCGTGCGAGGTCGGCGAAGGCCGCCTCGGCCCAGTCCGTGGTGAGCTGGTCATAGTCGTCGTCGGCCAGGTAGTCGATGGCCGCATCCGTCAGAAAGGCCTGCGGGAGCTGGAGGCCGACGCCCAGGCGGCGGGCGTCCATCGCCGCCTCCAGCACAGCCCGGCAGGCGGGCGAACCCTGTTCGAAGCGGCGCAGGAGTTCCGGGGCTCCGGCCAGGTCCTGCGTGACCCGCCCGTGCACGCGGGCGCGGCTGAGCGAGTCCGCGAGGAGTTCGTCGCCGTCCTGCGCGTACGACTCCGCCGTACGCAGGTCTCGTTCGTCGAAGGCGTCGGGAACAGTCAGGACGCGACCGGTCAGAAGTGCCCGGGCCTGACTGTGGGGATCTTCGCCGCCGGGATCCGGCAGGCTCAGGTACCGGTCGGCGTGGTCGGGCCACAGGGTGCCGAGGACCAGGAGAGGCCCGTGGTCGGGGTGGCTGAGGAGGCGTTGCAGCGCGGCCGCGACCTTCTCCCCGTGCCGGGGGTGGCCGAGGTAGTGCTGGGAGTCGTTGAGCCAGACCACGGTGCGCGACGGCACCCGGTCGAGAACCGTCGGTACGGCCGGATCGCGGCCGGAGGGGACCGGTGGCCGCCAGAGGCGCCACCCCAGATCCGCGAGTGGCTGGACGGCCTCCCAGCACGCCCGGGTCTTGCCCGTCGACGACGAGCCGACCAGCACCACCATGCGGCTGTGGCCGTGTGAGGCTTCTTCGACGACCTCGGCGAGCGTTTCGTCGTGGCCGCGCCTGACGTAGCGTGGCAGGGTGCGCGCGGCCAGACCGCCTGGAGCCGTGCCGGCCGGATGCACGTCCAGATCGAGTGGGTTCCATGCCTGGATCGACCGTCCCGGTCCATCGTCTCCGGAGGGCCGCCCGGCCCTGTCCCGTCCCTCTTCCACCACATCGCCCCCGGCCCTCTGCCCGATTCCCGCCTTCATCCTGCCCCGCGGCACCCGGGCACGAACGGCATCGCGGTGAGGTTCGGAACCGCAGCGGTTTCGACCGCGAACGGCTCGGGCAGATCCGCAGACGGGAGGGCGTGTGGACCAGGAGTTGGTGACGGCCTTGGTCGCGGCGGGCTCCGCGCTGGCCGGCGGAGGGCTCACGGGCTGGTTCACCCTGGGCGCCGCCAGGCGTCAGGCGGATGCGGCATGGGCGGCCGGGCAGCGGCAGGCGGACGCCGCATGGGCGGCCGGAAGCAGGCAGGCGGATGCCGCGTGGGCGGCGGGGCAGCAGCAGGCCGACGCCCAACTGGCTGTCGCCCGGCAGGCGATGCGGGAACAGGCGCGTGCGGTCGAACGCGATATGCGCCGCTCGGCCTACAGCGCGTTCCTCGGGAAGGCGGAAACCGCGCACCAGGCGAAACTCGCCTATCAGGCGGTCGTGGGCACGCCGTCGGCGGCGACGCGGATGCAGGAGCTGGCGGCCGCGATGAACACACTCAACGGTGCCCTGAACCTGGTGAGGCTGGAAGGGCCCGACCCTGTGGTCGCGGCCGCGGAAACCCTGACGGGACACCTCACTCCCACCGCCGCACCCACGTCGTACGAGACGGACCGTGGCGCTTTCGTCGCCGTCGCCCGCGCTGCGGTGAGCGCGCCCTGAGGGCTGTTCCGGCCCGAGCCACCACTCTTGCGGACCCGAGCCGCCACTCGTGCGGGCCCGCTCAGCTCCGCGTCCGCCGGGTACGCATAGCGGCATGAAATTTCTCGTACGCGACCGGATCTTCGGGATCGGGGACGACTACTGGATCGAGGACGAGCAGGGGCGCAAGGCCTTCCTCGTCGACGGCAAGGCGATGCGGCTCAAGGAGACCTTCGAGCTCAAGGATCCGCAGGGGCGGGTGCTCATCGACATCCGCGAGAAGATGTTCGCCCTGCGGGACACGATGACCGTCGAGCGGGACGGCGAGGCGCTCGCGAGCGTGAAGAAGAAGCGGTTCTCGCTGCTGCGCAACCACTATCGCGTGGAGCTCGTGGACGGCACCGAGCTGGATGTCAGCGGGCGGATCCTCGACCGCGAGTTCGTCATCGAGTACGAGGGCGAGATGCTCGCGCACATCTCGAAGCGGTGGCTGCGGCTGCGGGACACGTACGGCGTCGATGTCGTACGGGAGGAGGCCGATCCGGCGCTGATGATCGCGCTGGCGGTGTGTGTGATCCGGCTGGCGGAGAAGGAGGGGCTGGGGGACTGAGGTCTCAGCCGCGAGGCGGTGTGGCCAGGCCCAGGACGCGGTCCTTGAGGGCAGGAAACTGCTCCCGGGTGGCGCGTACGCGGGCCGGGTCGAAGTCCACCCGCAGCACCTCCTCGCCGGGCCCTGCCTCGCCGAGGATCTCGCCCCACGGGTCCACCGCGAGGGAGTGCCCGGCCTGTTCGACGCCCGCGTGGGTGCCCGCCGTGCCAGTCGCGAGGACGTAGCACTGGTTCTCGACCGCCCGCGCCTGCGCGAGCAGCGTCCAGTGGGCGCGGCGGCGCTCGGGCCAGCCGGCCGAGACGACGAGGGTCTCGGCGCCGCGGTCGACGAGCGTGCGGTACAGCTCGGGGAAGCGCAGGTCGTAGCAGGTGGTGATGCCGAGCGTGGTCTGCGGGAGCACGGCGGTGACCGGTTCGGTGCCCGCGCCCATCATGACGGCCTCGCCCTTGTCGAAGCCGAAGCGGTGGATCTTGCGGTAGGTGGCGGCGAGTTCGCCGTCGGGGCTCAGGATCAGCGCGGTGTTGTAGAGGGTGCCGTCGGCGGCGCGTTCCACGATCGAGCCCGCGTGCAGCCAGACGCCCGCATCGCGCGCGGCCTTCGCCATCGCGGTGTGCGTGGGGCCGTCGAGGGATTCGGCCTCGTCCGTGAAGAGTTCGTAGGCGAAGGCCCCGACGGGCCACAGCTCGGGCAGCACCACGAGGTCGGCGTCCGACTCCTCCCGTACGAGAGAAGCGGCCCGCTCACGGCGGGTATCGGCCGAGTCGTCCGGGTTTACCGCGATCTGGATGAGCGAGGCGCGCACAGTACCACCGTCCTGGCATTCGAACCGGCAGGCCACGCGAGAACAGCGCCTACGATCGTCAGTCGAAAGCACTGCGTGGGGCCCTCGCGGCAGCGTAACTTAAGGTGCGCGAGAGCCTCCCCCGCAGACTCCAGTCCGATGCCGATATCGATGCCGATGCAGAACGTCTTCGCCGAGCCCGCGCAACCGAACCGCCCGAGGGGTCCCGTCCTGTGAGTCTCCATCCCAGCCTTCAGTCCTACGCCGATGCCTGGACCCACTCCGTGGAAGCGATATCCGAGCTGCTGCAGCCGCTCGCGGAGGACGAGTGGAACAGGGCGACGCCCTGCCCCGGCTGGTCGGTGCGGGACATCGTCTCCCACATCATCGGCGTCGACTGCGAGATGCTCGGCGACCCGCGGCCCATCCACACGCTGCCACGCGACCTGTACCACGTGCAGACCGAATCCCAGCGGTACATGGAGGTGCAGGTCGACGTACGCCGGCACCACACCGCGCCCGAGATGACCGCCGAGCTGGAGTACACGATCATCCGGCGCTCCCGGCAGCTGCGGAACGAGTCGCGGCAGCCCGAGGCCAAGGTGCGCGGCCCGCTGGGCAGCGAGGAGAGCCTGGAAGACGCCATGCGCAGGCGGGCCTTCGACATCTGGGTGCACGAGCAGGATCTGCGTACCGCCCTGGACAAGCCCGGCAACCAGGACTCGCCCGGCGCCCTGGTGGCCCGCGACCTGCTCCTCGACGCCCTGCCCAAGGTGGTCGCGAAGCGGGCGTCGCCGCCCCCGAACTCGGCCGTCGTCTTCGATGTGCACGGCCCGGTGGAGTTCCTGCGTACGGTGCGGATCGACGCCGAGGGCAGGGGCAGCGTCGACAGCGCCCCCTCGCTCGGCCCCGCGGCCACCCTCGCGCTCGACTGGGAGACCTTCCACCGGCTTGCCGCCGGGCGCCTCGCGCCGGAGAGCGTCACCGACCGCGTCAAGGCGGAGGGCGACCAGGGCCTGGCCCGCGCGATCGTCGACGGCTTCGCGATCACGCCGTAGCGCACGGGGTTCGTGGCGCAGCGCGCAAGTTCGTGGCGCGCGGGTTCGTGGCGCGCGGGTTCGTGGCGCGCGGGTTCGTGGCGCGCGGGTTCGTGGCGGCTCGCCCCGTCGCGGCTCGCGCCGTGACCGCCCGCGCGCGCCGTCACGCCGGTACGTGCAGGGTCTCCACGCGGCTTGCCACGAGCCGTTCGCGCTCGCGGCGGGCCGCGTGCCGGCGCAGACGCAGGATCTGGCTGAGCCCGAGCGCCTGCAGGACGAAGAGCGAGCAGAAGGCGATGCGGTAGTTGTCGCCGGTCGCGTCGAGCAGCACACCGACCGCGAGCAGCGTGGTCATCGAGGCCATGAAGCCGCCCATGTTGACGATGCCGCTCGCGGTGCCCTGGCGTTCGGGCGGATTGGCGGGGCGCGCGAAGTCGAAGCCGATCATCGAGGCGGGCCCGCAGGTGCCCAGGCCGATGCAGAGCAGCACGAGCAGCCA
Organism: Streptomyces lothianensis; assembly: GCF_047779955.1. Classification (NCBI taxonomy): domain Bacteria; kingdom Bacillati; phylum Actinomycetota; class Actinomycetes; order Kitasatosporales; family Streptomycetaceae; genus Streptomyces; species Streptomyces lothianensis. The sequence goes on from NZ_JBLMKT010000012.1 coordinate 43,884, forward strand.
CGTCGGCGCCCGGTCGCCGTAGGCGCCGAGGGTCAGCGCCCAGAGCAGCGCGGTCAGGCCGATGGTGCCGAGGGCGATCGGGGTGCGGGCGCGGTGGCTGCGGGCGATGATCTGGCCGTAGACGAGGCCGATGGTCATGCTCGACAGGACGGTGAGCGTGAGCAGTTCACCGGCGGCGCCGCGGGTCAGGCCCTGTGCCTCGACGAGGAACGGCAGCCCCCACAGCAGGGTGAAGACCATCATCGGGAACTGGGTGGTGAAGTGCACCCACAGGCCGAGCCGCGTGCCGGGTTCCCGCCAGGCCTCGGCTATCTGGGCGCGCACGAAGGCGAATCCCCGGGCCTTCACGGGTTCCGGTGCGTGGCCTTCGGGGTGGTCCTTGAGGAAGAGCAGCATCAGGGCGAGGACGACCACGCCCGCGAGCGAGCTGCCGACGAAGGCGGCGGTCCAGCCGATGCCGTGCAGCAGCCTGGACAGGACCAGGGTGGAGACGAGGTTGCCGCCCATGCCGATCAGTCCGGCGAGCTGCGCGACCAGCGGGCCGCGGCGGGCGGGGAACCAGCGGGTGCCCAGGCGCAGCACGGAGATGAACGTCATCGCGTCCCCGCAGCCCAGCAGGGCTCGGGCGGCGAGCGCCATCCCGTACGAGGGGGCGAGGGCGAAGGACAGCTGGCCGAGCGTGAACAGGACGGCCCCCATGGTGAGGACCCTCTTGGTGCCGAGGCGGTCCACGAGCAGGCCGACGGGTATCTGCATGCCTGCGTAGACGAGCAGTTGGAGGATCGAGAAGGTGGAGAGCGCGGAGGCTCCGACGTCGAAGCGTTCGGCGGCGTCCAGGCCCGCGACGCCCAGGGACGTGCGGAAGATGACGGCGACGAAGTAGACCGAGACGCCGATCGACCAGACCAGGACGGCGCGCCTGCCGCCGGGCGGATCACCGGGCAGGCGCACTGCCGCAGCGCTCATCGGGCTTCCCCGCGGGCCAGCGTGTGGAACCAGCCGATGTGCCGGTGGACCGCGGCGACCGCCGTCTCCGCCTCTCCGGCGCGCAGGGCCTGAAGGATCTCGGAGTGCTCGGCGAGGGTCTTGGCGGTGCGGTCGGGATGCGAGTGCATCACGGCGATGCCCATGCGCAGCTGGCGGTCGCGGAGCTGGTCGTAGAGGCGGGAGAGGATCTCGTTGCCGCCGCTGCGGACGATCTCGGCGTGGAAGCAGCGGTCGGAGTGGGCGGCGGCCGTGTAGTCCCCGGCGGCGGCCTGTTCGCGCTGCTGTGCGAGGAGTTCCTCCAGGCGGGCGATCAGCTGCGGCGGTGCGGGGACGGCCTTGCGCAGCGCGTGCTCCTCGACGAGCAGCCGGGTCTCGACCACGTCGGCGATCTCCTGCGCCGATACAGGCAGGACCAGGGCGCCCTTCTTCGGATACAGCCGGATCAGGCCCTCGACCTCCAGTTTGAGCAGCGCCTCGCGGACGGGCGTGCGGGAGACGCCCACGTCGGCGGCGAGTTCGCCCTCGGTGAGGAGGGTGCCGCCTTCGTAACGCCGCTCCAGGACGGCCTGCTTGACGTGCTGGTAGACGCGTTCGGCGGCGGGTGGCTGCTTGAGGGAGGGTACGGGCGCGGCGGGCATGCGCACAGCATAGATACATCATGTGCGCAACACAGGTCCCGCCCACAATGCGGACGGGACCTGCGGGCTACGGGGCGTGAGCACGATACGGGCCGGACCTGCGGGCTACGGCGCGCGCGGGTGACCTGCGGGACTACGGCTGTGCGGGCTTGCCTTTCCCGTACAGCCAGACGTCGAAGATCTTCCGTACGTTCTTCCCTGACGTGAACTCCGCCACCGCGATGAATTCCTTGATCCTCGCCGGCTTGCCTGCGAACTCGGAGGTCCAGAACTTGAGGATCTCCTCGAACTTCGCGTCGCCGACCGCCTCGCGCACCTTGTGCAGGGCCATCGCGCCGCGGTAGTAGACGGCCGGGTGGAAGATGTTCCCGGCCTTGCCCGGATCGCCCGGCGCCACCTTCCACAGGTCGTCGTCGGCGGGCACGGTGTCGTAGAGGTGGTCGAACCAGTCCTGCGCGCTCGCCTCGCCGTGGTCCTCCTCCCACAGCCACTGCGCGTACGTGGCGAAGCCCTCGTTCAGCCAGATCTGCGACCAGTCGGCGAGCCGCACGGAGTTGCCGAACCACATGTGGGCGTATTCGTGGGCCATCACGACGTCCTCGGGCGCCTGCCCGTAGATGGGACGGCCCATGGTCTCCAGGGCCGCGCCCTGGTCAAGGTCGTGGTCGACGATCGCGCCCGCGGAGTCCACCGGGTAGGGGCCGAAACGCTCCTCGGCCCACTCCACGAACTCGGTGATCCGGCCGAGGGTCCGCTCCGCGTCCTTCGCCTGCCGCGGGTCGGCAGCGGTCACCACGGGCACGCCGGAGGCCGGCTTGCGCGTCTTCACCTCGAAGCGGCCGACCGCGAGCACGGTCTGGTACGGGGCGGTCGGGGTCGCGTTGTGCCAGCTGAAGCTGCGCATCCCGGACCCGGCGGGCTCACCCTCCGACTTGCCCACGAGCCGGCCTGCGGCGATGCCGCTGAGCCCCTCGGGGACGGTGATCTTCGTGTCGTACGTGGCCGGATCCAGGGTCGTGTTGTTGACGGGGTACCAGGTCATCGCGCCGAGTGGCTCGCCCATGACGTAGGCGCCGTCGTCGGTGGTGTACCAGCCGTCCTTGTGCTCGTCGCCTTCGCCGAGCGCCTTCGGATTGCCGGAATAGCGCACCTCGACGGTGAAAACGCGGGCCCCGACAAGGGGTTCGGCAGGCGTGACGGTCAGCTCGGTTCCCTCGTGCCGGAACTCGGCCTCGGCCTTGTTGACGGTGACCGCGGAGACCTTCAGGCCGGACAGGTCGAGGTTGAAGGCCGAAAGGTCCTGGGTGGCCTTCGCCTTGAGGGTGACCACGCCGTCGAGGACCCTGTCCGTCTTCGGGCGGACGGTGAGGTCGAGGGCGTAGTGCAGGGCGTCGTAGCCGCCGTTGCCGGCGTCCGGCAGCAGGGAGTCGCCCGCGCCTGGGGCGCCAGGGGTGCCCTGGACCGCCGCCGGGGGCTTGGCGTCGGTCGGCGGGGACGAGTCGGCGGGGTCGTCCCTGCCCGGGCCGCCGGAGGAACACGCGGTCAGGAGCGTGAGTGCGCTCAGCGCCATCAGCGTGGGAACAGGTCTTCGCATGACCGCATCAGACACGAAGGCGATCACCGGAAGAAAGGGTTCTTCGGCAACCGTGCCCAAGGGGTTACGGCTGTCACGGCTGGTGGCGCGTCACGGAGGGGCTGGTGGCGCGTCACGGACAGGCCGGTGGCGCGTCGCGGACAGCCCGGTGCCGCGTCACGGACAGCCCGGTGCCGCGTCACGGACAGGCCGGTGGCGCGTCACGGACAGGCCGGTGGCGCGTCATGGAAGGGACAAGTACGCACCCTTGCCTGTGGAACCCCCAGCATGTTGGCTGTACACCGCCAAAACTGAACATCCGTCAGGAATGACCGCCGACTGTGCCGGAGGCCGCCCGTGTCCCGAGTCCGCCGCGCGTACCGCTTCGCCCTCGGCGCGCTCCTGTCCTGCGCCTTGCTGGCCGGACTGACCGTGCTCACCGCCCCGGCCCCGGCACGTGCCGCCGCGGCGCCGCAGGACCACAGGTCGCCGGGACGGCCCGGCCACCAGGAACCGCCGCCGCTCACCGACGACCGCGGCCGGGTGCTCACGCTGCGCGGCTGGAACGTGGAGGACAAGACGAACCGGGGCGACAAGGCCCTGTCCGCGATCACCGAGCAGCACTTCCGCGATCTGCGGGCCCAGGGCTTCAACTTCGCCCGTCTGCTGGTCTTCTGGGACGACCTGGAGCCACGGCGCGGCCAGTACAGCGAGCGCTATCTGCGCAAGATCGAACGGATCCTCGACTGGGCGCGGCACCACGACATCCACGTACTGATCGACGCCCACCAGGACGTCTTCGGCCCGGCCTTCGACCACCGCGGCATCCCGGAATGGGCCACCCGCACCGACGGCCTGCCCTTCACCCCGCACCCCGAGGACTGGTTCTCCGAGTACTTCGAACCCGCCGTGCAGCGCGCCTTCACCCATCTCTACGAGGACGCGGACCTGCAGCGCGCCCAGGCCGCGATGTGGCGGGTCCTCGCCGCGCGGCTCGGCGACCACCCGGCCGTGCTCGGCTACGACCTGATCAACGAGCCCATGGGCGAGATCCGCCCCGGCGAGGACCTGCCGACGGCCGCCCGACGGATCGAGAGCGAGCAGGTCACCCCCATGTACCGGCGCCTGGCGCGGGCCATCCGCACGGTCGACCGGGACAGCTGGCTGTTCGTCGAGCCCACCCCGATCGTCGGCGAGGCGGTCCCGACGGGCCTCGGCGAGGTCAGGGACCCGAAGGTGGTCTACGCCCCGCACTTCTACAACACCGCGATGGAGGCCGGCCAGGACTACGATCCCTCGGCGGGCTGGATCGAGGCCTACGAGGCGGCGATCGTCCAGTACCCGACCCGGTACCGCGTCCCCGTGGTGGTCGGCGAATGGGGGCCGCTGAACAACTCGCTCCCGAACATGGGCCGCTTCTACGCGGACGCGCTCGACTCCCTGAACCGCTACAGCTCGGGCTGGGCGGGCTACGTCTGGTGCTACGGCGGCGGCTACTGCGCGGTCGACGGCGAGGGCCGGTTCCGTACCAACAAGGAGCAGACCGCGTCCCCGTACGCCCCGGCGGTGGCGGGCCGGGTCCGCACCGACCACTGGCAGCCCGACACCTCGGTCTACCGCCTCGACTACCGGGCCCGCCCCTCGTGGGCCGGGACCGAGCTCTCCCTGCCCCCGTCCCCGGACGGCTGGCGCATCGAGGTCCACGGCGCGGCCCGCGCGGACACCACGACGGTGGCCCGGGACCGGCAGGCGACGGTACGGATCCACGCCCGGCCCGGCGCCCGGGTACGCGTCACCGTCACCCCGCGGTGAACGGCACGGAGGTGACGGCACGGAGGTGACGGCACGAAGCCCCGCCGTGGGTGCGCGGTCTGCGCACCCGGGGCGGGGCTTCGGGCGTACGGGGTCGTACCGGGTCGGGCTATGCCCAGGTCATCAGGCGCTTCGGCCGTTCCAGGACCGCCGCGATGTCCGCGAGAACCTTGGAGCCGAGTTCACCGTCGACCAGGCGGTGGTCGAAGGACAGAGCCAGCGTCATGACGTGACGCGGCTTGACCTTCCCCTTGTGCACCCACGGCTGGAGCTTGATCGCGCCGACCGCGAGGATCGCCGACTCACCGGGGTTGAGGATCGGCGTACCGGTGTCGACGCCGAAGACGCCGACGTTGGTGATGGTGACCGTGCCGCCCTGCATGGCCGCCGGGGTCGTCTTGCCCTCGCGGGCCGTGGCGACGAGTTCACCGAGCTCGGAGGCGAGCTGGGGCAGCGTCTTGTCGTGCGCGTCCTTGATGTTCGGCACGATCAGACCGCGCGGGGTGGCGGCCGCGATGCCCAGGTTCACGTAGTGCTTGAGCACGATCTCCTGGGCTGCCTCGTCCCAGGACGCGTTGACGTCCGGGTTGCGCTTGATCGCGACGAGCAGCGCCTTCGCGATCAGGAGCAGCGGGTTGACCCTGAGGCCCTGCATGTCCTTGTCGGACTTCAGTTCCTCGACCAGCTTCATGGTGCGCGTGACGTCGACCGTCACGAACTCCGTGACGTGCGGCGCGGTGAAGGCCGAGCCGACCATCGCGGCCGCGGTGGCCTTCCGTACGCCCTTGACCGGGATACGGGTCTCGCGGCCACCTGCCACGGGAGCCGGAGCCTGAACGGGGGCCGCAGCGGCGGGCGTTGTTTCACGTGAAACAGCGGGGGCGGGTTCGGCCTCGGGAGCCGGGGCGACCGCCGCGTGCACGTCCTCGCGCGTGATGATCCCGTCCGGGCCGCTCGGCGTGACCGTGGCGAGGTCCACGCCCAGGTCCTTGGCGAGCTTGCGCACGGGGGGCTTGGCGAGCGGGCGGGCGCCGGGCACCGCGGTGGCGGCGGGTGCCGCGGGAGCGGGGGCGGCCGGGGCGCGGCCGTTCAGCTCCGCCTGCACGGCCGCGGCGGGCGAGGCGGGGGTGGCCGCGGACGCGGTCTCCTGGGCGGGTGCCCCGGAGACGTCCTTGCGGGCGCGTCGCTTCGTCGAGCTCTGCGAGACGCCGTAGCCGACGAGCACCGGCTGGCGGCCCTCGGGCTCGGCGGCGCCCTCCTCCGCGGCGGGGGCGGCGGGGGCCTCGGGGGCGGCGGCAGCGGGTGCCGCGGCCGGTGCCTCGGGAGCGGCACCCGAGCCGGGCGCCACGTCCACGGTGATGATCACCTGGCCGACGTCGACCGTGGTCCCCTCGGGAAAGCGCAGCTCGTGCACCACACCGTCGTAGGGGATGGGCAGCTCGACCGCGGCCTTCGCGGTCTCGACCTCGCAGACGACCTGCCCGTCGGTGACGCTGTCACCGGGCTTGACGTACCAGGTGAGGATCTCGGCCTCGGTGAGTCCTTCGCCGACGTCCGGCATCTTGAACTCGCGGAAGCGGGCTTCAGTCATGGTGGTCACGACCCTCTCCTCAGTACGCCAGCGAGCGGTCGACGGCGTCGAGCACCCGGTCGAGGCCCGGCAGGTACTCCTCCTCCAGCCGCGCCGGCGGATACGGCGCGTGGAAGCCGCCGACCCGCAGCACGGGGGATTCGAGGTGGTAGAAGCACCGCTCGGTGATCCGCGCGGCGATCTCCGCACCCGCACCGTAGAAGACGGGGGCCTCGTGCACCACCACGAGGCGGCCCGTCTTCTCCACCGAGGTCTGGATCGAGTCGAAGTCGATCGGGGACATCGACCGCAGGTCGACGACCTCAAGGGACTTGCCCTCCTCCTGGGCGGCCGCGGCGGCCTCCAGGCAGACCTTCACCATCGGGCCGTAGGCCACGAGGGTCGCGTCGGTGCCCTCGCGGACCGTGCGCGCCTTGTGCAGGGGCGCCGGGATGGACTCCCCCGCGGCGGAGCCGCTAATAGGCGCAGTGACCTCGGACTTGTCCCAGTAGCGGCGCTTGGGCTCGAAGTAGATCACCGGGTCATCGCTCTGGATGGCCTGCTGCATCATCCAGTAGGCGTCCTGTGAATTGGACGGCGAGACGACCTTCAAACCCGCGACATGCGCGAACAGCGCCTCCGGCGACTCGGAGTGGTGCTCGACCGCGCCGATGCCGCCGCCGTAGGGGATACGGATGACGACCGGCAGCTTGACCTTGCCGAGCGAACGGGCGTGCATCTTCGCGAGCTGCGTGACGATCTGGTCGTACGCCGGGAAGACGAAACCGTCGAACTGGATCTCCACGACGGGCCGGTAGCCGCGCAGCGCGAGGCCGATCGCGGTGCCGACGATGCCGGACTCGGCGAGCGGGGTGTCGATGACCCGGTCCTCGCCGAAGTCCTTCTGCAGGCCGTCGGTGACCCGGAAGACACCACCGAGTTTGCCGATGTCCTCGCCCATGAGCACGACCTTCGGGTCGGTCTCCAGGGCCTTGCGCAGCGATTCGTTGATCGCCTTCGCGAGGGGAAGCTTCTGTGCGGCCATGGTTACTTGCCCTCCCCGTGAGCACCCGCGGCGGAGCCGCTGATGGATTCCGTGGCGAAGGACGCCTGGTAGGCGGCGAACTGGGCGCGCTCCTCGTCGACGAGGGCGCTCCCGTCCGCGTAGACATTCTCGAAGATCGCCATCATGTCCGGGTCCTCCATGGCGCGCACGGCCTCACGGACCTGCTTGCCGAAGGCCTCGGACTCGGTCTCCAGGTCCGCGAAGAAGGCCTCGTCGGCCATCTTCTCGGCGAGGAGGTAGCGGCGCAGGCGCAGGATCGGGTCCTTGGCCTCCCAGGCGGCGCGCTCCTCGTCCTGGCGGTACTTCGTCGGGTCGTCGGAGGTGGTGTGGGCGCCCATGCGGTACGTGAAGGCCTCGATCAGCATCGGGCCCTCGCCGCGGCGGGCACGCTCCAGGGCCGCACGGGTGACGGCGAGGACGGCGAGCACGTCGTTGCCGTCGACGCGGACGCCCGGGAAGCCGAAGCCCTCGGCGCGCTGGAACAGCGGGACGCGGAACTGCTTCTCGTTGCTCTCCGAGATCGCCCACTGGTTGTTCTGGCAGAAGAACACGACCGGGGCGTTGTAGACGGCGGCGAAGTTGAAGCCCTCCATCACATCGCCCTGGCTGGAGGCACCGTCGCCGAAGTACGCGACGACGGCCGAGTCGGCGCCGTCCTTGGTGATGCCCATGGCGTAACCGGTGGCGTGCAGGGCCTGGGAGCCGATGACGATCGTGTACAGCTGGAAGTTGTTGGTGTTCGGGTCCCAGCCGCCGTTGTTCACGCCGCGGAACATGCCGAGCAGCTTCGACGGGTCGACCCCGCGGCACCAGGCGACGCCGTGCTCGCGGTAGGTCGGGAAGACGTAGTCGTCGTCCTTCGTGGCGCGTCCTGAGCCGATCTGGGCGGCCTCCTGGCCGAGCAGCGAGGGCCACAGGCCCAGCTCGCCCTGGCGCTGCAGCGCGATCGCCTCGGCGTCGAACTGCCGGGTCATGACCATGTCCCGGTACAGGCCGCGCAGTTCGTCGGCGCTCAGCTCGATCGCGTAGTCCGGGTGCTCGACGCGCTCGCCCTCGGGGGTGAGGAGCTGGACGAGCTCGGGCTCACCGGGCTTCGCGTTCTTGGCGGCGGTCTTGCTCGCTGCGGTCTTGGCGGCCTTGGTGCCGGCTGCCTTGCCACCGGCTCGCTTGCCACCGCTGGTGCGGCGCGGTGTGCGCGCGGCGGTGCTTTCCACGGTCACGTGTACTCCTCCGTCGGTCCGGCCCCCGGGATCGGCCGGGAACCAGTGCGGCTCACCTGGATCCGTACCCGCGCACGGGGTGGGTGCGTTCGGGAATGGCGGGTTCAGGTGTGACAGGTGCCCCGGCGAGCGCCCTGTACAAAGCACGTTACCCACGGGATCGCATATCTGCGAAACCCCATCTGACCTGCGATTTTGCTTGGATTTCCAAGTAAATCCCAGATCCCGGGAACAGCCGCTGGTCAGCGCCGTGCAAGGGGCCGGAACCCGTGCACGTTATCCCGGTCACCCACGCCTTTGGAAGAGTCATTTTTCCGGGCGGGCACCGCACCGGCCTCCCGGCGGGGGCCGGGCGGGTGCTTTCCGGGGCGCATGGGGCGGCATCGCCCCGGGCGGCGGAAGGGGCCGTGTGTGACACTGGCGACGTGCGCGAAGATGGAAAAATCACCGTATTCCTTCTCGACGATCATGAAGTAGTACGTCGAGGAGTCCATGAGCTGCTGTCCGTCGAATCGGATATCGAAGTGGTCGGCGAGGCGGGAACGGCCGCGGACGCGCTCGTGCGCATTCCCGCCACCCGCCCCGACGTGGCCGTACTCGACGTCCGGCTGCCCGACGGCAGCGGAGTCGAGGTATGCCGGGAGATCCGCTCGCAGAACGAGGACATCAAATGCCTGATGCTCACGTCGTTCGCGGATGACGAGGCGCTTTTCGACGCGATCATGGCGGGTGCGTCCGGATATGTGCTGAAGGCGATCCGCGGAAACGAGCTGCTCACGGCGGTACGGGATGTGGCGGCCGGCAAATCGCTCCTCGACCCCGTCGCCACCGCACGCGTCCTGGAGCGCCTGCGGGACGGGAACAGGCGCGGCGACGACCGGCTCGCGAACCTCACCGACCAGGAACGCAGGATCCTGGACCTGATCGGCGAGGGCCTCACCAACCGCGCCATCGGCGAACGCCTCCACCTCGCCGAGAAGACCATCAAGAACTACGTCTCCAGCCTCCTGTCCAAACTGGGCATGGAACGCCGCTCGCAGGCGGCGGCGTATGTGGCGCGGATGCAGGCGGAGGAAAGGCGCTGAGGGGTTCGCGGGGCTGACGTCCCGTGCGTCCCGTGCGCCCCGTGCATGGGCTCCGCCCCCTGCGCCCCGGGCGGCGGGACACCTCGTCGGCGTACGGCAGCCGCCCTCGGGCGTCCTCGGACGTCCTCGGGGGGGGCGTCCTCGGGCGTCCTCGGGGGGGGCGTCCTCGGGCGTCCTCGGGGGGGCGTCCTCGGGCGTCCTTCGCAGCCGCGCTCGGACACCTTTCGCAGGCACCCCGGGGTGTCTTTATTCGGGACTTACGTCCTGAGTGTGGGGGGCGGGAGGCTCTTTCGGAGGCGGCGGGCCGCGCCGATCGTGGAAGCATGCCCACCGATGCACATGACGCGCCCCGCGCGCTGCAGCTCCTCTCCGACGTTCCGTACGGGCGGGTGGCCACCAGCATGCGGGCGCTTCCCTTCCTCGCCCTGGCCCGGCACATCGTCGTGGACGGCCGCGTCCTGCTGCGGATGCACAAGGGCTTCGGCTACCACCAGGCCTGCGTCGGCAGCGTCGTCGCCTACGGCTGCGACAACATCAACTCCGACGCGGACGACCTCTGGTCCGTGCAGGTCGTCGGCCTGTGCGAGGCCGTCGAACCGGGCATCGAGGAGCTCGACGGCTTCGGCCCGACCCCGCACTTCGTGAACGAGACCCCGTACGAGCCCGTCTACCTGCGCATCGACCCGCAGGTCTTCACCGTGCACAGCATCAGCCGGGCGCATGCCTGGCAGCTGGAGCAGGCGGGCTGAGGCCCGGCCTGCGGGGGGTGGTTCAGGCCCCGTCGGGTTCGTCACCCGGGTCAGGGCTGCCCGACCCGCCGCCCGTGGACGGCTCCGAGGGCTCGTCCGTCGGATCCTCCGTCGCGGGCTCGGAGCCGTCCGTGGGGTCCGGCTCCGTCGTCGGGTCCTCGGTCGGCGGCTGGGTCGTCGGGTCCTCCGTAGGCGCCTGGGTCGTCGGCGCCTCGGTCGTCGGGTCCTGGTTCGTCCAGTTGCCGCCCGTGCCGCCCGGCTCCGTCTCCTCCTCGGTGGTCGGGTCCTTCGAAGGCTCCTCGGTGGGTTCCTGTTCGGACTGCGTCACCGACGGGGACTCGGTGGGGTTCTCGCCCTTGTTGCCGCTCGTCTGGGAGAGCGCGAGCGCGACGCCCGCGATCACGGCGATCACGGCGAGCACCACGAACATCCAGGCCTTGCCGCCACGGGAGCCCCCGTTGCCCTGCCCGCCGTAGCCGCTGCCATAGCCGCCGCCGTAGCCGCCGTCGTCGTAACCGTCGCCACCGGGGCCGCCCGGGCCGTACGGCAGCATCGGCTGCGGAATCTGCGAGGTCCCCCCGCCGTCCGGATGGCCCGCCGCGGGCGAACCCATCGGGGGCGTACCGCCGCCGCCCTCGTGCATCAGGACCGGGCCGGTGTTCCAGGTCCCGGTGTGCCCGCCCTTCTCCTGCAGCATCTGCAGTGCGTACTGGACGAGCCCGCGCATCTCCTCGGCGCTCTGGAACCGGTCGTCCGGCTCCTTGGCGAGCGCGCGCAGCGCGAGCCCGTCGAGCTCCGGCGGCACCCCGTCGGACATCTCGGACGGCGGGATCGGCTGGTCCTGTACGTGCTGGTAGACCACCGACAGCGGCGTCTCACCCATGAACGGCGGCCGCAGCGCGAGCAGTTCGTAGAGCAGACAGCCCGTGGCGTACAGGTCGGAGCGGTGGTCGACGGCCTTGCCGAGCGCCTGCTCCGGGGACAGGTACTGGGGCGTGCCCATGACCATGCCGGTCTGCGTCATCGTGTTGGACGCGCCGTGCAGGGCGCGCGCGATGCCGAAGTCCATCACCTTCACCGCACCGGTGTGGGTGATGATCACGTTCGCGGGCTTGATGTCGCGGTGCACGATCCCGTGCTGATGGCTGTACGCGAGCGCCTCTAGCACCCCGGAGACGATGATCAGCGCCTGGTCGGGGCCCGGAGCCTCGGCGTTGATCAGCAGATCACGGATGGTGCGGCCCTCGACGAGCTCCATCACGATGTACGGGATGGTGTTGCCGCCGATGATCTCCTCACCGGAGTCGTACACCGCCACCACCGCATGGTGGTTGAGCCCGGCCACCGACTGGGCCTCGCGTGTGAAGCGGGCCTTGGAGACGGGGTCCTCGGCGAGATCGGAACGCAGCAGCTTGACGGCGACCGTACGGCCGAGCCGTACGTCCTCGGCGCCGAAGACCTCGGCCATGCCGCCGCGGCCGAGCCGGTGGGTGAGGCGGTAGCGGCCGTCGCCGACCAGACCGTTGTTGCCCCACTGCTCGGGGGATTCCGGCACTGCGCTGCCGCCAGTGGACTCGGGGTCGGACGGGCCCTGAGCGCGCTGCTGGTCCATCGGTCCTCGCCGTCGTTTCCTGTCGTGCCTACGTGCCGAACGTGCTGCGGTCTTCGCCCGGCCACGCTACAGGCTTTACGCGGCGCGCCGGTCCGGAGCCGGTGTGGGAGGTTGACCGGCCATCCAACCCGCTGCGGGGGCGGCCGGGCAAATCCTGTGCGAAGTCCGTAACGCTTGCGGGACGGTTCTTGTGCGTACGGTCACGGAACGGGCACCCGGCTTGACGTGTCGGTGCCCTACGGCAGACTTACCCCGGAATACAAGGGATCTTCGCGCACTTGGGCGGCCGAATCGGGCGCCTGATGGGGGACGAACGGACATGAGCCAGGACGGCGCACACGGCGGCCGGTACACAGGGCGCTCCCTGGCGGGCGGCCGCTACCAGCTGCGGGACCTCCTCGGCGAGGGCGGCATGGCCTCCGTACACCTGGCCTACGACGCCACGCTCGACCGCCAGGTCGCGATCAAGACCCTGCACACCGAGCTGGGCCGTGAGCAGTCCTTCCGCGAGCGCTTCCGCCGCGAGGCCCAGTCCGTCGCCAAGCTCACCCACACCAACATCGTCTCGGTCTTCGACACCGGCGAGGACGATGTGGACGGCTCGACGATGCCGTACATCGTCATGGAGTACGTGGAGGGCCGCCCGCTCGGCTCGGTCCTCGACCAGGACATCGCGCAGTTCGGCGCGATGCCCAGCGACAAGGCGCTGAAGATCACCGCGGATGTGCTGGCCGCCCTGGAGATCAGCCACGAGATGGGCCTGGTCCACCGCGACATCAAGCCCGGCAACGTGATGATGACCAAGCGCAACGTCGTCAAGGTCATGGACTTCGGCATCGCGCGGGCCATGCAGTCCGGCGTCACCTCCATGACCCAGACCGGCATGGTCGTCGGCACCCCGCAGTACCTCTCGCCCGAGCAGGCACTCGGCCGCGGCGTGGACGCCCGATCCGACCTCTACTCCGTCGGCATCATGCTCTTCCAGCTGGTCACGGGCCGCCTCCCCTTCGAGGCCGACTCGCCGCTCGCCATCGCTTACGCGCACGTCCAGGAGGAGCCCGTCGCGCCCTCCTCGATCAACGCCTCGCTGCCGCCGGCCGTGGACGCGCTGGTCGCCCGCGCCCTGAAGAAGAACCCCAACGAACGCTTCCCGACCGCGGAGGCCATGCGCGACGAATGCCTGCGCGTCGCCCAGTCCTTCCAGGCCGCCGCGCCCTCGATCGTGCCCGGCGCACAGACCGCGGCCGGCTCCGGCGTCGGCTCCGCGGTCTTCCCGCCGGTCGGCACGGGCACCCCGGCGCCCGGCCCGGGCAGCGTCCAGCAGCCCTACACCCCGAACCCCTACGGCGGCCCGGCCACCCCCGCCCCCACTCCTACCCCGGGCTACGGCTACCCGCAGCAGAACGGCTACCAGACCCCCGCCCCGGCGGCGTACAACACCGGCCCGCAGCAGGCCTCGTCGACCCCGCCGCCGTACAACATCACCCCGCAGAACTCGACGATGTCCGCGGGCTCGAACGGCGGCTCCGGCGGCGGCCGCAACAAGCCGGTGATCATCGGCGCGATCGTGATCGCCCTGCTCGCCGTCGGCGGCCTGGTCACGGCCCTGGCCCTGCAGGGTGACGACGGCGGGAAGGAACCCGAGACCAAGCCGACGCAGTCGGTCGGGGTCGGGCACAAGGGGCCGGACACGACGAAGACGATCGACGTCGAGGAGTGCACCGAGCCACGTGAGGGCCAGGACCCGAAGAAGATCAGGGTCCCGAACTTCCGCTACAAGAACATCGACTCGGTTCTGCTCTGCCTGCAGGATGCAGGCTGGAACTACGACAAGCAGAACGTCGACGAGAACACCTACGGCCAGGACACCGTGATGGACCAGTGGCCGGCACCGGGCACGGAGGTCGTCGAGGACGAACTGAGGATCACCCTGAAGGTGTCCACGGGCAATCCGTCCTGACGGCACCCACAGCCCTGTGCGGGAGGCCCGGCCGGAATCCTTCATCGACGCTGACTCTGTCGGGGATCTTGGCGGTCTGCTCAGTCTCTGGCGGACCGCCA
>NZ_JBLMKT010000076.1:0-55014 GCF_047779955.1 Streptomyces lothianensis
AAGGCGACGGCGACGGGGGCTCGGTCGGCTCCGACTCCGAAGGCGACGGCGACGGCGACGGGGACGGGGACGGGGACGGGGACGGGGGGACGGATACCTCGTCCACTACCCAGGGGGCCTCTGTTGCGAGCAGCGGCAGTGTTGAGCCGTTTGGCTGGCGACGGTCGCCGGTGATCGCGATCTTGTTCCAGGTGCGCTCCCCTCCCTCGAACGGCTGGCCCGCCGCGGCCTCGTCGGGCACCGCCATGGTCCAGGTGAGCGTGTAGCGTTCGCCGGCCTCGAAGACATGCTCGCCGAAGTCGAAGCGAAGGGAACTGATGCGGCTCCAGTCGTCGACCTGGTCCGCGGGCACGAAGGACGGGTCGGGTTCGCCGTCGCACTGGAAGGGGGCGCTCTTGTCGGGGCTGTTGTCCATCTCGGGGCGGCACGGGTCGGCCTCGGTGGAGTAGGTGATGGTCACCGGTGCGGAGCCCGATTCGATGGGCCCGGTGAGCGTGGGGCGCCACTGGCTGGTGACGTCGTCTTCGTACCGGCCGCTGGTCACGCCAGGGGTTCCGGGCGCGGGCAGCAGGTCGTAGGCGACGACGTTGGTGAGGTCGGTGTTGCCCATGTTGCCGAGCACGGTGCGGTATTCGACGGTGCCGCCGACGGTGGACCGGCCGGTCTCGTCCTCCTGGCCCGGTACTTCCGCCGAGTCCTTGAAGGCGTCGTCCTGGTCGCCCTTGACCTCCTTGGTGACGAACAGCGCAGAGGACTCGGCGATGGCGAAGTCGTCGGTGGCTTCGGCGACGTTCTCGCCGGTGTCGCCGTCCCCGTCGATGTCGTGGCCGTCGGTCGTACGGGTGTTGACGGGGCGCTCGGCGTCGTAGAGTCCGGCGCGGTTGCCGGCGTAGTCGGCGTCGGCGGGCGTACCGCCGTAGGTGCCGCTGTCGGCGCCGGGTTCGACCGTCGTACGGAACTCGTAGACGCAGGAGGAATTGTTCGCGGGAATCTCCGCGCCCGGTTCGGCGGTGAGTTCGACGCGGGTGCGGCCGTCGGGGGCCTCGGTGACGGTCTCGGTGAAGCGGTCCCCGGCGGGGCAGTGGTCGGGCTGGTCGTCGGCCAGGGTCCAGGAGCCCTCGATGTAGGCGAGCTGACCGGGCACCAGGTCGACGTAGCGGGGGCGCAGCGGCGAGGAGCCGGTCTGGTAACGGTCGTTGGTGAGAGTGACGGTCCAGAGGTGGGTGCCTCCGGGACCGACCGGGGTGGGGTCGGTGGACTTGCGCAGATCGGGCTGGGACACCTCGGGCTCGATGTGGAAGCTGGTGCAGGATTCCTCGTCGGCGGTGCCGCCGGCGCCGGTGAGGTCCAGCCGCGCGCAGTTGTCGACGTCGCCGCTGTCGCTGCCGTCGGGGAGTCCGGAGGCGTCGGCGCGGCCGGAGATCTGGACGATGAGGCTGGCGCGCGCGGGCAGCTCGGGGATGTCGACGCGGACGGCTGTCAGGTCGCCGAGGTCCTCCAGGGCGATGGTCTGCCCGGTGGGTGTGAGGGTTTCGGTGGTGCCGTCGCGGCGGGTCACCGTCACGGTCCAGTCGCCGCCGTAGGCACCGCCTGACGCGGTGGACAGGCTGAGCGTCCGGGCGTCGAATCCGTCGGGCAGCGTGTCGCTGAGGCGGGCTTCGGCTGTGTCGGTGCCGGTGTTGGCGAAGCGCAGCGCGTACGACACACGCTGCCCGTCGGCGGCGAGCGGGGTGTCGACGGACTTGTCGAGGGTGCCGGACACCTCGCCGCTGCCGGTGCCGATGACGGTGTCCAGCTCGTCGGTCTTGGTGATCTTCTCGGTGTCCGGGCCGTGGGGGTCGCCCGTGATGGTGGCGGTGTCGGTGAGGGTGGCGCCGTCCTCGGCGTCGTCGCTCACCCGCACGGTGATCTCGTGGACCACTCCGTAGGGGTACTCGGTCACCTGTGCCAGCTGGTCGCCCGGGCGGTCGGTGTCGGTGTCGACGGGCCAGCTGATGGTGCGGGTCTCAGGGTCGTATGTGTAGCCGGTGGGCGTGGCTTCGACCAGTTCGACACCTTCGGGGAGTACGTCGCTGAGGACGGCGTTCTCCAGGGCGAGGTTGCCGCGCGGGCGGTTGGCGTTGCGGGGGTCGTTGGTGGCGGTGACCTTGTAGGTGAGGGTCTCGCCGGGCCGTGCGGTCGTGGGGCCTTCCTTGCGGATCGCGGGGTTCGGCTCGGCGGTGACCTCGACCTCGGCGTCATCGGTGCTGGGGGTGCCGTCGCCGTTGGCGGCGGTCGCGGACATCTGTGCGGTCTGCCCGCCCGGTGGCGTCCAATAGTCCTCGGTGGGCCAGCTGACGGTGAGCTGGGAGCTCTGGCCGCTGTCGATGGAGCTGTAGGTGACGGTGACGCTGCCGTCGTCGTGCGCGGTCACGTCCGTGACGCCGGGTGGGTAGGGCTGGGACACCACGCCTTTGCCGGAGGCGCCTGGCGGGGGTGTGAAGGTGACGGTCACGTCCTGGCAGCCGCCGGGGATGGAGCACTGGATGAACCCGTTGTACGTGACGTGGTCGCCCGAGGGCACCGGCGTGGTGGCCGGGTCGAGGCGGACGCTCATCCGGGTGTCGGCGTGCGCAGCGCCGCCGTACGGGACGAATGCGAGCGCCGCGAGGGCGGCGAGCAAGACGGCCACCGCGGCGATGGCCGCGCGGCGGTACCGGTGGGTGATGAGGATCACGGCACTTCCGACCACGAGGGGATATGACTACCCGTCAACTGTGCGGCGGCGCCGGACTCACTACGCGTCACGACAACGCGATAACCACTCTTTTCACTCCACTGGACTGCTGCCCGGCGCGCCACCCGCACACCGCCGCTCACGGAGGCCACGGCCTCAAGCCCGGGCAGGTCCCTGCCCAAGGGCCGGTTGCGGACCAGGTGCTCGCACTCCGTACGAGGGCCCACAAGACTCCGCACGATGGTCCATAAAACTCCGCACGATGGTTCATAAGACTGTCGCCGGGCCGCCGAGGCGCCCGCATGGGCGGCGACGCAGCGAGGCGGGCCGGTGAGTGCAGGTGGCAAGCCGTATGCAGCGTCGGTGCGGGGCAGAGAGCCTAGGATCTTTGTTGCCACGGCGGCCGCATGAGCAAGTACGTCCGAGCGGGGCAGGGCCATTCGGGCATGAGGGAATGGCGTCTATCCGGAGGGAGCGGGGATGGCGGAGAGTCCGGAACAAGGGCAAGCGGAGAGCCCGGCGCAAGGGCAAAGGGGCGTTCCGGCGAGGCCTCAGTTGCGGCTGGATGAGCTGCTGGACGGCCTGCAGGCTCAGGTGGAGCAGGTCCGCGCGACCCGGGACCGGGTACACACCCTGCTGGACGCCGTCCTCTCCATCGGCACCGACCTGGATCTCGACGTCGTGCTGCGCCGGATCACCGAGTCCGCGGTCACCCTGGTGGACGCCCAGTACGGGGCGCTGGGCGTGCTCGGTGACGAGGGCAAGATCCGGCAGTTCATCACGGTCGGCATGGACGAGGGCACGATCAAGACGATCGGCCACTATCCCGAGGGCCAGGGCATCCTGGGGTTGCTGATCAAGGAGCCGGAGCCGCTGCGCCTGGCCGACCTGGGTCGGCATCCCGACTCCGTCGGCTTCCCGGCGGGGCATCCGCCGATGACGACGTTCCTGGGTGCACCGGTACGCGTGCGCGACCAGGTCTTCGGCAACCTCTACCTGACCGACAAGCGCGGCGGCGGAGAGTTCGACGACGATGACGAAGCGGTCCTGCGCACCCTCGCGGCCGCGGCCGGCGTCGCGATCGACAACGCCCGCCTGTACGAGGACACCCGGCGCCGCGAGCAGTGGCTGGCGGCGAGCAGCGAACTCACGCGCAGCATGCTGTCGGGCACCGACACGAGTCAGGTCCTGCACCAGATCACGGTCACGGTCCGGGCCCTTTCCGGCGCCGATCTGGTGACGCTGGCGGTGCCGTTCGACGGCGGTGACGAGCTGGTGATCGAGGCCGCCGAGGGCGAGGGCGCCGAGCAGCTGCACGGGCTGATCCTGCCTGCGGCCACGCCGGCCGCAGAGGTCTACCGCTCCAACCGGCAGGTCTCGGGCAGTGCCCTGTCTCAGGAGCAGCAGGCCGGGGGCGGTCCGGCGGCACGCATCGACCTGGGGCCCGGCTTCCTGCTTCCCCTGGGCGGGGCCGAGCACGTGCGCGGTGTGCTGCAGGTCGCGAACATGGCGGGCGGCGCGGAGTTCACCGAGGCCACCATGACCATGGTCAGTGGGTTCGCCGATCAGGCCGCGCTGGCTCTGGAGATCGCCGAGCATCGGCGTGAGGCCGAACATCTGCTGGTGTTGAGTGACCGCGACCGCATCGCCCGCGATCTGCACGATCTGGCCATCCAGCGGCTGTTCGCCTCCGGGCTGACGCTGAACTCGGTACTGGGACGCCTTTCCGACCGGCCGCAGGTGGCCGAGCGGGTGCGGCGGGTCGTCGACGACCTGGACGACACCATCAAGACCGTGCGAGGCACGATCTACGCACTGCGCGAAAGTGACCGTGCCGACAGCGGCGGCGGACTGCGTGGCAACATCCTGGCCGAGACCGACCAGGCCGCCACCGTACTCGGATTCACTCCGGCCCTGCGCATGACCGGCCTGCTGGACACGGACGTCCCTCTCAGCCATGCCGAACAGTTGCTGGCGGTGCTGCGTGAGACCCTCGCGAACGCGGCCCGGCACGCGCATGCCACCGCCGTCGAGGTCACCGCCGAGACGGACGGCTCGAGGCTACGCCTGCGTGTCGCCGACAACGGCAGGGGTTTCGACCCGGCGGTCACCCGCCGCAGCGGCCTGGACAACCTCCGCGAGCGCGCCACCGGCCTCGGCGGGAGCTTCACTCTCACCCCGAACGAGCCCACCGGCACCATCGCGGCATGGACGGTGCCCCTGCCTCCACAGGCACGACCGTCGCAGATGAGCTGAGGTTTCCCGGGGGTGCCGGGTCCTCCTGGGTACCGCGACCGGGGCCGGTGAACGTCGGAGAGGACCGCCTCGATGTGGTGGGGCTCGCCCGCCGGCACGGCGATCCGGCCGGGCAAGTCCCCGACCCGGGCCGGGACTGTCGCACACGGCGGTCTCTCCCCCCCCTGTGCGCCGGTGGTTCTCAGCCCGCCCTACGGCATCCCGTCACCACTGCCCGCAGCCCGACCCGCCCGCGGCATGGCCATCGGTCCCTGCCGCGGGCCGGACGGGCCCGGGTTCGGACCCGGTCTCCGTTCCCACGGCCCCGGTGCCGGGTTGCCCGCACAACCCCGCGGAATAAACGACCGCACGACGGCTTCCGGCCGGGTGGGGCCAGGGCCGGTCGGCCCTACCCCCACCCGGCAGCCGCCAGGGACGATGGGCTGATGTTGCAGAACAACGCCTTTCGCGCACTCGACCGGCAGGAATGCCTGCGTCTGCTCACCAAGGTGCCGGTCGGCCGTGTGGTCTACACCAGACAGGCGCTGCCCGCGGTCCTCCCCCTCAACTTCTCCCTGGACACGGATGACTCCGTCCTGCTGTGTACCTCACCGGACTCGGACCTCGTACGCGCCATCGACGGCGTCGTGGTGGCTTTCTCGGCGGACAAGTTCGATGCGGCGACCCGGTCCGGCTGGAGCGTGGTCGTCACAGGGCGGGCCGCCGTGGTGACCGACCCCGCCGAGCACGAGCGCCTGTCGCAGTCCGGCCCCACATCCTGGATGCCCCTGCGGGACACCGTGTTCGTTCGGATCGAGTCCGAGATGGTCACCGGTCGTGAACTCACGGGAACGCCCGGCCCGCGGTGAGGCGCAGCCCGTAGTGACCGTGCGGGGCGTCCCGGAGCCCGCGCCCGATGCCCCTCCGCCGCCCGGGCAGCATGCAACGCCCCGCACCTACCGGCCCCATGCCGCGGCTGGCAGTAGGGACCAACGTCCCTGATCCGGTTCCGCTTCGGCCCTGTTTTCCGGCCGACCGGGGAACCGGTGGCCATCTGCCGGGGACCGACGTCCTCGCGGTTCCGCCGCTGCACGACACCCCCGACGAACTCGCCCAGCCCGGCGGTGTCGTACGGGACTGGAAGGCCGACGAGGCCGGCACCGGCGCGGGCTGGCGCTGATCAACCGCGCGCTGACCGACTCCGGCTTCCCCTACCGGCATGTCCTGGCGGCGCTGCTCGCCCTCCTGCCGCCGTCCACCGAGGCCGACCGCGCGCCAGGACCAGCTCGTCGCCGAGGGCCCGCCCGACGAGGAGGTCGGCCTCCACCCCTACGGGCCTACGGGGACGGGGAGTTCGCGCCGCCGGGCGCTTTCGTGCCGCCCATGCAGGCCCCGCCCACCCGAGTCAAGCCCACCCCGGGCAGCCGTACGGAAGGCCCCCGATGAACACCGCGCTCTCCCCCTCGGCCACCGCCTCGGTGAGCGGCGCCGATCTCCTCCTGTGGGTCGCCGTCCCCTACGGCTGCTTCGCCGTGTTCGTGGCCGGCCACGTCTGGCGGTACCGGCAGGACCAGTTCGGCTGGACCTCCCGCACCACCCAGCTCCTCGAACACCGCTGGCTGCGCTGGGGCAGCCCCCTGTTCCACATCTGCGCCTTCCTGGTGATCGCCGGACACGCCGTGCGACTCGCCATCCCCGGCTCCTGGGCCGAGGCCATCGGCATCGGCATCGGCATCGGCATCGGCATCGGCGAGCACACGTACCACACCACGGCCGTCTGGGCGGGCTCGGTGGGCGGAGCCGCCATGGTCGCCGGACTCGGCATGCTGTGCGCCCGCCAGCCGGCACAGGCCGCTGGGTCCGGTCCTGCCGGAGCCGTTGCTGCCCATGCGCACGCGATGTGCGTTGGCCTCCCGGTCGACCCGGTAGACCCGCGTCTGATGTGCTGCCGGCCGGGCGGCCGGGGTGCGGTCGGACGCGGTCCGGCCAGGGCAAACCGGGGGGCCTTCGGCGCCGGGCAAGCCGCGGAGGTGTCGGCGGAGGTTCAGTTGCCTTCCTGCTTCCGCCGGTCCTGGGCCTGCGTGGCGATGACGGCGGCCTGGATGCGCCGTTCCACGCCCAGCTTGGCCAGCAGCCGGGAGATGTGGTTCTTGACCGTCTTCTCGGCAAGGTAGAGGCGCTCACCGATCTGGCGGTTGGTCAGGCCCTCACCGATCAGGTCCAGGATCTCCCGCTCCCGCCCGGTCAGCCCCGGCAGGGCATCGGGCTCGGGGTCCGGCTCCTGGGCCTGACGCAGCCGGGTCATCAGCCTGGCGGTGGCGCTGGGGTCGAGCAGCGACTGGCCGGCGGCCACCGTGCGGACGGCCGAGACCAGGTCCGTGCCCTGGATCTGCTTCAGCACGTATCCGGAGGCGCCGGCCATGATCGAGTCGAGCAGGGCCTCCTCGTCGTCGAACGAGGTCAGCATCAGACAGGACAGTTCCGGCATGCGTGAGCGCAGCTCGCGGCAGACGGTCACTCCGTCGCCGTCGGGCAGCCGCACATCGAGCACGGCCACCTGCGAGCGCAGCGCGGGAGCCCGCACCAGGGCCTGCTCCGCCGTGCCCGCCTCGCCGACGACGGTGATGTCCGGCTCGTCGTTCAGCAGGTCGCGCACACCACGCCGTACCACCTCATGGTCGTCCATGAGGAAGACCCGGATCGGGTTGTCGCTGCCGAATCGCTCAGTGTCCGCCATCGACGGCTCCTGTCCTGTGTCGTCTGTCCCGGAAACCGCGAACCGCCTCACGGGGCGGGACCGGTCCTTGGCCTGACATGGATCCTGCGCGACTTCCGGGCCAACGGCCAGGGCCGACCGGCCCATTTCGTCCGGCTGCGGGAACACCGGTACGGGCAGGGCGTGGTGTGCGGCCCAGGACAACTGCTCAGGCAGGGTGAGTCCCGCCCGTCGACTGCGGCTCGGGCACGTTCACTCCTTGCCGCGGACCACCGCGACCGGGCAGTGGGCGTGATGCAGCACGGCCTGGCTGACCGAGCCGAGCAGCAGGCCGGCGAAGCCACCCCGGCCCCGGGCGCCGGTCACCAGCAACTGGGCGGACCGGCTGGCCTCGATCAACGCCTGCCGCGTCCCGCCGTGCACCACCCGGTGCTCCACCACCACAGCCGGGTACCGCTCCTGGTGACCGGCGAGCGCCTCCGACAGCAGGCGCTCCTCCTCCCCGGCGAGGACGCCCGGCGGGTTCGCGTACGGCATCGAGGAGTCCTTCGGCGCGGGCAACGGCGCGTTCCACGTGGTCCACGCGTGCAGCGCCACCAGCGGCGCCTTGCGCAAGTCGGCCTCTGCGAACGCGAAGTCCACCGCCGGCCCGCCCGCCGCCGAGCCATCGACGCCGAGGACGATCGGGCCCTCCGGACTCGGCTCCTCCCGCACGACAAGCACCGGACACCGGCCGTGTGCCACCAGATGGACGGCCGTCGACCCGACCAGCATCCCGACGAACCCGCCCATGCCACGCGACCCGACCACCACCAGCTCGGCTGCACGCGACTGCGCCTCCAGCACCGTCAGAGCCTCTCCGGTCACCACGGCATGGCTGACCTCGACCTCCGGTGCCTCGGCGCGCGCCCGCTCGACCGCCTCGGCCACGAGGCGGTCGGCCAGGTTCCGGAGTCCGCCCTCGGGCGGGCCCGCCGGTGACGGGCCCAGGCGCACGTGCAGCGCGGGCCAGATGAACGCGTGCACCACCCGCAGCCCGGCCCCGCGCACCCTCGCCTCCCGTGCCGCGACCTCGACCGCGGCGAGACTCGACGCCGAGCCGTCCACACCGACTACCACCACACCGCTCATCATGCCTCCTACATCCAGTACGCCAGTACGCCACTGCTCTCACCGCCACACTCCCGCGGCCGCGCCCCCGTGTGTATGGGCCGGATGGCGCCAGGGCCGGAGCCGACCGGCACTCTTTCGCGGCGGGGAGGCCCTGTCGGCGCAACCGAGGCCGGCTGTCCCCCCCCTCGCGTGGCTGGGCTGTCGGGCCCAGGGGCCCAGGGGCCCGGAGGGCGACGGCGCAGACGAGCCGGGCAGGGGCCGGGCCCGAACAGCAGGACGACAGGCCCCGGACAGCGGGTCGAACATCCCGCTGCCCGGGGCCTGTTGGCGTCAGGTTCAGCCGTCCCACGACCAGTCAGCGACTTCCGGCAGGTCGATGCCGTGCACACGGATCCACTCGTGGTGGCGCAGCCGGGCCTCCTCCATGCGCTGGCGCACCGCCGCGGCACGTACTGCCAGGCCGGGCACACGGTCGATGACGTCCATGACCAGCCGGTAGCGGTCCATGTCGTTGCCGACGACCATGTCGAACGGCGTGGTCGTCGTCCCGACCTCCTTGTAGCCGCGCACATGGAGGTTCCTGTGGCCGGTGCGGCGGTAGGCCAGGCGGTGGATGAGCCACGGGTAGCCGTGGTACGCGAAGATCACCGGCCGGTCGGTGGTGAACAGGCCGTCGTACTCGAAGTCGCTCATGCCGTGCGGGTGTTCCTCGCTGGGCAGCAGCCGGGCGATGTCGACGACGTTGACGACGCGGACGGCAAGATCGGGCAGGTGGTGGCGCAGCAGCTGCGCGGCGGCCAGCACCTCCTCGGTGGGTACGTCGCCCGCACAGGCCAGCACGACGTCCGGCTCCCGTCCGTTCTCCGTCCCCGCCCACTCCCAGATCCCCGCGCCACGGGCGCAGTGCGCCTTCGCCTGTTCCATCGGCAGCCAGTCGAAGCGGGGCTGCTTGCCCGCCACGATCACGTTCACGTAGTCCTTGCTGCGCAGCGCGTGATCGGCAACCGACAGCAGCGTGTTGGCGTCCGGCGGCAGGTAGACCCGTACCGCTTCCGGGCTCTTGTTGAGGACGTGGTCGACGAAGCCCGGGTCCTGATGGGAGAAGCCGTTGTGGTCCTGGCGCCATACATGCGAGGTGAGCAGGTAGTTGAGGGAGGCGATGGGAGCGCGCCAGGGCAGGCGGCGGGTGACGCGCAGCCACTTGATGTGCTGGTTGACCATGGAGTCGACGATGTGGACGAACGCCTCGTAACAGGAGAACAGCCCGTGTCGGCCGGTGAGCAGATATCCCTCCAGCCAGCCCTGGCAGGTGTGTTCGGACAGGATCTCCATCACCCGGCCGTGCCGGTCCAGGTGCTCGTCGACGGGCAGGACCTGTGCCTGCCACGCCTTGCCGCTGGCGTCGAAGACGGCCTGCAGCCGGTTGGAAGCGGTCTCGTCCGGTCCCACGAGCCGGAAGTCACGCCGCTCGCCGGTGGCGTGCATGACGTGCTCCAGCAGATCACCGAGGACGCGGGTGGGTTCGTGCAGGGTCGCGCCGGGCTTGTCGACGGGCACGGCGTAGCGTTCCAGTGGGGGCAGCGGCAGTTCGCGCAGCAGCAGGCCGCCGTTGGCGTGCGGGGTGGCACCCAGACGCCGGGAGCCGTCCGGCACGCAGGACAGCACATGCTCGCGGGGGCTGCCCTGCGCGTCGAAGAGCTCTTCCGGCCGGTACGAGCGAAGCCATGCCTCCAGCTGCCGCAGATGCTGCGGGTTGTCCCGTACGGCAGCCAGCGGCACCTGGTGGGAGCGCCAGGTGCCCTCCACCGGCAGTCCGTCGACCTCGGCCGGGCCGGTCCAGCCCTTCGGTGTGCGTAGCACGATCACCGGCCAGTGCGGCCGTTCGGACACGCCGTCTTCGCGCGCTTTGCGCTGGAGGAGCGCGATGCGGTCCAGGGCGTCGTCCATCGCGGCAGCCATCGCCCGGTGCACCGTCATCGGGTCGTCGCCGCTGACGTGGATCGGGATGTGGCCGTATCCCCGCAGCAGGGCGTCGAGTTCGGATTCGGGCAGGCGGGACAGCACGGTCGGGTTGGCGATCTTGTAGCCGTTGAGGTGGAGGATCGGCAGGACGGCGCCGTCGTGGACGGGGTCGAGGAACTTGTTGGAGTGCCACGAGGCGGCCAGCGGCCCGGTCTCCGCCTCGCCGTCACCGACCACGCAGGCGACGAGCAGGTCCGGATTGTCGAGGGCGGCTCCGTAGGCATGCGAGAGGGCGTAGCCGAGCTCGCCTCCCTCGTGGATCGAGCCGGGTGTCTCCGGGGCCACGTGGCTGGGCACGCCACCGGGGAAGGAGAACTGCCGAAACAGCCTCTCCATGCCGGCCGCGTCCCGGGTGACGTCGGGGTAGGTCTCGCTGTAGGTGCCCTCCAGCCAGGAGTTGGCGAGGACCGCGGGGCCGCCGTGCCCCGGCCCCCAGATGCACAGGGCGTCCTGGCGGCGTGCCTTGATCAGCCGGTTGAGATGGGTGTGGACCAGGTTCAGCCCGGGCGAGGTGCCCCAGTGGCCGAGCAGCCGCGGCTTGACGTGCTCGGGACGCAGCGGCTCGGTCAGCAGAGGGTTCGCCATGAGGTAGATCTGACCGACGGACAGGTAGTTCGCGGCGCGCCAGTGGGCATCCAGCGCACGGAGTTCGTCCTCGGCGAGCGGGGCGGACGCCGGCCGTGTGTCGACGGACATCGGGGGTTCCCTTCCGGGTCGGGGCAGTCGGTGGTGCAAGCGGGTCCGTACTGCCCCTCACCCTCCCGCACCCCGCCGGGCACCCGACAGGGCCAACCGGGCTATCCGCGGAGCGCGGCGGTGGCGTCGGTCCCCACGTGGCCCGCGTCGGCACCAAAGGGGCAGTGGGAGCGGTGGGTCCACTGCGGTGGGTCCACTGCGGTGGGTCCACTGCGTTCGGCCCACTGCGTCCGGGATCTCCACTCGCACCGAGCTGGCTGTCAGTCGTGCGCGACAACGGCCACGGGGGTGGCCGCGTGGTGCAGTACCGCCTGCGTGACGGGGCCGATGTGGACGCCGAACGGGCTGCGGCGGACTCGACGTCCGACGACAACCAGGGAAGTCTCCCGGGAGGCGTCGATGAGGTGGTCGGCCGGGCTGCCGGACGGGCACTCCTCGACGACTTCGACATCCGGGTACTTCTGCCGCCAGGGCCGCAGCAGTGCGGTGAGAGCGGCGGCTTCCTGCCGGCCGAGTTCGGCGTTGAGCTCGACGTCGGCGGGCAGGCCGTAGGCGAAGTAGGGCGGGAGCTTCCAGCCGTGCACGACCCGCAGGGCGGTGCCGCGCAGGGCGGCCTCCTCGAAGGCGAAGGCGATCACCGTGTCGTCGGGATCGGCGGTGTCGAGCCCGAGCACCACGGGCCGGTACGGGGTCGAGGCGGACGGAATGCCGGCAGGGTCCATCTCGTGCTCGTCGGTTGACTGTTCCCCGGCCCTCACCAGCACGACGGGGGTGTAGGTGTGCCTGATCACCGCCGCGCCCACGGACCCGACGAGGTACCCGCCGATCCCGCTCAGCCCACGCGAGCCGAGGACCAGGAGTTCGGTGTCCTTGGCCGCCTCGGGCAACGCGTCCATCGGCCTGCCGGGAATCGGTTCGATCTCCACCCGCAGGCCGGAATGGCGCCGGCGCAGGCCCTCAGCGGCCTCGCGCGGAATCCGTTCGCCCCAGTGCCGCAGCTTCCCGGCGCCGAGCTGCGAGGCCTGCGCGATGGGGTCCGGAACGGCCTCCCAGACGTGCACCAGCCGCAGCGGCAGGCCGCGCAGCTTCGCCTCCCGGGCCGCCCACTCGGCAGCCGCGCGGCTTTCCTTGGAGCCGTCGAAGCCCACGGTGACGTTGCGGAACATGCTGTCCACCTCCTGTGTCGGGGTTGCGCTGCCAGAGTGGTGGCGGGGGAGGCCGCGGGTGCAGGTACCGCAGGTCCCTCGTCCGGGGCCGACCGGCCCCCATCGGTCTCAGCGGCGTCCCCGCACCACGCCGCGGCGCCGTTCGGCCCTGCTTTCCGGCACTCCGTTGGGCCGATGCGCCCGAGTCGGCAGGGCCGATGAGCCCCTCTTCGCCCAGCGCCGCGAAACGGCCCCGGAGCGCGGCCCGGTGACTGATACACAGGAAACGGCCGCCCCGCTTCCGGTACGGCTCTCCCCCTCAGGGGTCCTCGCACCCCCTCATCAGCCCTGTCAGGGAGGCTTCATGCTGTCCGCAGAGTCCGCCGCCGTGGTCCGTTCCACGCTGCCTGCCGTAGGCGGAGCACTCGACGAGATCACGACCCGCTTCTACGGCGCGATGTTCCGCGACCGGCGGGAGCTGCTCGACGGGATGTTCAACCGCGGCAACCAGGCCAGCGGGGCCCAGCGCCGCGCCCTGGCCGGCTCGATCGCCGCGTTCGCGACCATCCTGCTCGACCACCCGGACAAGCGCCCGGATGTCCTGCTGGACCGGATCGCGCACAGGCACGCCGCGGTCGGGGTCACCGACGACCAGTACACGATCGTGCACAAGTACCTGTTCGGTGCGATGGCCGAGGTACTCGGCGAGGCGGTCACCCCTCAGGTGGCGGCCGCCTGGGACGAGGTGTACTGGCTGATGGCCGGAGCCCTCATCGGCAGGGAGGCCCGCCTCTACCAGGACGCGGGCGTCGGGCCCGGCCGGATCTGGCGGCAGTGGACGGTCGTCGAGCGCCGCACCGAAACCGACGACGTGGTGTCCTTCCTCCTCAGGCCCGCCGACGGCGCCCCCGCGCCCCGGGCCCGGGCGGGCCAGTACGTCAGCGTCCGTCTGCGCATGCCCGACGGGATGCACCAGCTGCGCCAGTACAGCCTCTCCTCCGACCCGGGCGAGGACCTGCGAAGGATCACCGTCAAGCGGATCCCTGCCACGGCCGACGCCCCGGACGGCGAGGTCTCCAGCCTGCTGCACCGCCACGTCCGCGCCGGAGACGAGCTGACGCTCTCCGTGCCGTTCGGCGAGGTCGTCCTCGACGACCCGGCCGACGCCACCACCCCGGTCGTCCTGGTCTCCGCCGGAATCGGCAACACCCCCATGACCGGCATCCTGGCCCACCTCACCGCCCTCGCCTCCACCCGGCCGGTGCTGGTTCTGCACGCCGATCGCTCCCCCGCCGACCACGCCCTGCGCACCGAGACCACCGAACTGGTCGGGCGACTGCCGGGCGCCCGTGCGGTCTTCTGGTACGAGCGGCCCGGATCGCAGGAACCCCACGCCCGCGAGGGCCGGATGAACCTCCGCGGCATGGAACTGCCCGAGAACGTCACGGTGTTCCTGTGCGGCCCGCTTCCCTTCATGCGGGACGTCCGCGCACAGCTGCTGGGCGCCGGAGTGCCCGCCCGGCGCATCCGCTACGAGGTCTTCGGCCCCGACCTGTGGCTGCCCGGCCAGGCGGCCTGAACACCCCACGGCCCCACCGCCCTCGCGAAGGCTGCCTGCGCAGCACGGGGACCCTGTTCGTCCGCGGCAACACAGGGTGGGCCGGGGCTGCTGCCAGTCCGGCGGCTCCTGCCATGCGTCCCCGACGGGGATCTTCCGGTCGGCCTTGCCGGTTTCGGGGTCGAGGCGTGGAGGACGCCGTTCCTGCCGACGAGGAGAACTGCACCCCGGGGCCCGCGGCCGAGCGAACGGGAGCGAACAGCCGGTGCTTGCCCGGATCTGGCAACCGGACCCCACGCGAAGACCCCGGTCACGCCTCGCGGCAAGCGGTGTCACAAGGACCGCTCGCCTCACTCCGGCATGGAGTGCTCGTCCGGATGGCTCCTGAGTTTGATGATGGCGGCGATCAGTCCGCCCCAGACGATGATGATGGACACGATCATCATCACCACGGCTCCGGTGGACATGGGCTCTCCTACTTGCTCAGGGTGTCAGGATCGATTTCGAGTTCGCTGTCCTGACTCCTCCAGGGGATCAGCGAGACGAGGATGCCCACGGCCAGCGTGCCGATCGCGACGCTCCAGCCGGTGGCGAGCAGGAACGAGGTCGAGTAGCCCGCGTAGTTCTCGGAGAGTTCCTGGCGCAGCGCGTCCACCAGCATCCAGCCCAGGCCGAGCGGGGTGATCACACCGAGGCAGATCTTCCACCAGTGGCCGAGCCGGACGGCCGAGGTCGCGTCCGCGTTCTGCTGCAGTGCGGGCAGCTGGCGCAGCACCCAGGCCACGGCCACGACGCTGACGAGGGCGGCCAGCGCAATGCCGTACTGGTTGACGAAGTGGTCGGCGGAGTCGAGGAGATAGAGCCCGCTGTCCGTCGGGAACAGCACCAGCGAGATCACGGCGACCAGGCCCCCGGCGGCGAACACGGCGGGGATCCGGCCGAGCCCGGTCCGGTCCTCGACCGCGGAGACGATCACCTGCACGATGCTGATCAGCGAGGTGGTTCCCGCGATGACCAGGGAGCCGAAGAACAGCACGCCGAAAAAGGCGCCCGCGGGCATCTGGGAGATGATCGTCGGGAAGGCGATGAAGGCAAGTCCGAGGCCGCCCTGCACATCCCCGATCGCGCCACCTGTCTGCGCGGCCATGAAGCCCAGCGTCGCGAACACGCCGATGCCGGCGAGGATTTCGAAGGAGCTGTTGGCGAAGCCGGCCACCAGCGCGGATCCGGTGAGATCGGAGCGGCGGCGCAGGTACGAGGCGTACGTGACCATGATGCCGAAGCCGATGGAGAGCGAGAAGAAGATCTGACCGTAGGCAGCGACCCAGACGGAACCGTCGGTCAGGGCCTCCCAGTCCGGCGAGAAGAAGGCGTCGAGGCCGAGGTTCGCGCCGTCCAGGGTGAGGGCCCGGATCACCAGGACCACGAAGAAGACGACGAGCAGCGGGATGAAGATCTTGTTGAGCTTCTCGATACCGCGCCTGACACCCATGGCCAGAACGATCAGGACGACCGCCCAGACGGCGAGCAGCGGCCAGAACACCCCGCCGACGTACGAGGAGATGGCGCCGGGCGCCTCGGCCACCTGCAGAAAGTCCTGGAGCAGGAACTCGTCGGGCTTGTCGCCCCACTGCTCCCCGAAGGAGAAGCCGACGTAACGCACGGCCCAGGCGAGGATGACGGCGTAGTACGCGGCGATCACCACGCAGATGGCCACTTGCCACCAGCCGATGAACTGAGCCGGCTTGGCCATCTTGCGCAGCGCGGCCGGGGGCGACTTCCGGTATTTGCGCCCGATCGTGTATTCCATGATCAGGAGAGGCAGCCCCGCGGTGAGCAGCGCGACCAGATACGGCAGGAGGAAGGCTCCGCCGCCGTTCTCGTAGGCGACGGCCGGGAAGCGCCAGATGTTGCCGAGGCCGATGGCGGAGCCGATCGCGGCCAAGAGGAATCCTGCGCGCGTGCCCCACTGTTCGCGGGATTGATTGGCCATGTGGATCCCTCTTGTTGTCGACTCCGTCTTGTTCCTGCCCCTGGGGTCTTGCCGAGAATCTCCCGAGAAACACCCTGCGGAGAATCTCCTGCCCGATGGGCCGAGCTCAGCCAGTTCACGTCAGTCTGGCAGCGGGTGCCCGATACCGCTCGCCGGATGCGTCCGAACGCGCGGCACAGCCCCCGAAGCCCCTGGCCGTCCCCCGCCGCCCACGGGTTCCTGCGACGGCTTCGCCCCGTCGTCACGGAACACGACCGGTCAGGCCCTGCCCCTTGACAAGCTTTGCATAATGCAAAATGGCGCGACCGAAGGGAAGGCAGAGCACTGCATGAGCGGGTCGTCGACGGCGAAGGACGGGACACGGAGGGCCGGGGCGGCACGGGAGCCGCGGGAGCCCGACAAGACAGCGGGCGCGCCATGGCGGCGCCGTCTCGAGGGCGGTCTGCGGCACGCGCCCTGGGGGCTGGCCGGGCTCGCCCTGGCGATCGGGGTGGGTGCCGGGCTCGGCTCGATCGCCTTCCGCCGGCTGATCGACACCTTCACCCGGCTGTTCTCGGGGCACGCCGACTACGCCGGCGCCGGGGGTGCGTCCCATCCGCACGTGCCCTGGCTCGGACCGTGGTTCGTGCTGGTCGTCCCGGTGATCGGCGGGCTGCTGTACGGGCCGCTGGTGGACCGCTTCGCCAAGGAGGCCCGCGGCCACGGCGTGCCCGAGGTGATGCTCGCGGTCGATCGGCGCGGCGGACGCATCAACCCCAACGTGTCCGTCGTCAAGGCCCTGGCCTCCGCGCTCACCATCGGCTCGGGTGGTTCGGTGGGGCGTGAGGGGCCGATCGTTCAGATCGGCGCCGCGCTCGGCTCGACCCTGGGCCGCTTCACGAAGGTCGCCGAGGGACGGATGAGGCTCCTGGTGGCCTGTGGTGCGGCGGGCGGTATCGCGGCGACGTTCAACGCGCCGCTTGCCGGGGTGTTCTTCGCGATGGAGCTGATCCTGCGCAGCTTCGCCGTCGAGGCCTTCGCCGCCATCGTGGTCTCCAGTGTCGCCGCCAGCGTGATCGGCCGGGCGGCCTTCGGCGACGTCGCCTTCCTCGACCTGCCGCCCTTCCGCGTCGAACACCTCGCTCAGTACGGCCTGTTCGTGTTGCTCGGTGTCATCGCGGGCGCCGTCGGTATCGGCTTCACCCGGATCCTGTACTGGATCGAGGACGCCTGCGACTGGGCCTGGCGCGGACCGGAGTGGCTGCGTCCGGCCGCCGGCGGCCTGCTGCTCGGAGTGGTGCTCCTCGTCCTCCCGGAGATGTACGGAGTCGGCTACCCGGTCCTGGAGAACGCGGCCGAGGGCGAGTACGCGGCGGCCTTCCTGCTGCTGCTCCTGGCCGGGAAGATCATCGCCACCAGCCTCACCATCGGCATCGGCGGATCCGGCGGTGTGTTCGCGCCCAGCCTGTTCATGGGCGCGATGCTCGGCGCCGCCTACGGTTCCGTCCTGCACTCCCTGGTCCCCGGGACGGCAGGTGCCGTCGGCGCGTATGCCCTGGTCGGCATGGGTGCGGTCTTCGCAGGGGCTTCCCGCGCCCCGATCACGGCCGTCATCATCCTCTTCGAGCTGACCGGCCAGTACACGATCATCCTGCCGCTGATGCTCGCGATCGTCACCGCGACGGCCGTCAGCAAGCTGCTCTCCCGCGACACCATCTACACGCTCAAGCTGCGGCGGCGCGGCATCGATCTCGAGAAGCCGGCCTCCGGCACCGCGGTCGCCGGCCGGCGGGTGCGTGAGTTCATGGAGCGGGCCCCGGAGACCATCGGGGCAGACGTCCGACTCGCCGATGCCGCCGAGCGGTTGTCCCGCTCCGAGCACGGTGCCCTGCCGGTCACCGGCGACGACGGCCGCCACCTCGGGACGGTGACGGCCCGCGCGGTGGCCGAGGCGCTGGCCAGGAAGCCGGCCCAACAGGCCCACGCGGTCGGCGAGCTCGTGCACACACCGCAGCCGCTCGGCGAGGACATGCCACTCGACGCCGCGCTGCAGGCCCTCATGGCCGCCCCGGGCACCGGACTGCCGGTCCTCGACTCCGAGCGGATCCGGCTGGTCGGCTGGCTCACCCACCACGGCGCGCTGCGCGCCGTGCACCCGGCTCCGCAGGCCTCCGCTCCGGCCCGGGAACCCGCCGCGGCCGGGTAGGGAGGAGGACTGCCGGGCCCAGGCACCCCGGTCGCGGGCGGGCGGGTCTGCCGTCTGCCGTCTGCCGCAACCGGTGAGGTGGGCCGACCGGGCGGGCGGGGCTGCGTCTGCCGAAGTGGGGCACGGTACAAAGGAGGTATGGCCAACGCAGGGCAGCCCGAGCCGGGCACGGAGGATCCCCAGCCGGGCACGGGCGACGCCGAGCGCGGCGTGGACGAAGCCGAGCGGGGTGCGGACCGCGTCGAGCCGGGCGCAGACCCTCTCGAGCCGGGTGCCGACGGCGTCGATGAGGTGACGCGGGCTGTGCTGACCGTCTCGCGGCTTCTGGTCGCGGTCTCCGCCCGCTCCCTCGCGGCAGCCGAGGACCGGGTGACGCTGCCGCAGTTCCGGCTCCTGGTGGTCCTGGCCTCCCGGGGCACGTCCAAACTCGTCGTCCTGGCCGATCTGTTGAAGGTCAACCCGTCCACGGCGATGCGCATGGTCGACCGTCTCATCGCGGCCGGGCTCGCCGAGCGGCATATCAATCCCGCCAACCGGCGCGAAACACTCCTCGGTCTGACCGAGGAAGGCCGCCGGATCGTCGACGAAGTGACCGCCCGCCGCCGCGAGGAGATCGCCTCGATCGTGGCCCGGATCGGCCCGGACCGACGCGCCGCGCTCGTCGAGGCGCTCACCGCGTTCAGCGAGGCGGGCGGTGAGCCGCTCGTCGCCGACGACACGGACGCGCTGTACCCCCTCGGGTGGCCCGAGGCTCCTGCCCGACCCTGAGGCAGGCGGTCACCCCTCGGCGATCGGCGCGAAACTCCGCGTACTCCACCAGGGCGGATGTCCCCCGGCACGCCCCGCCGCACGCCGCGGGCGGGGTCGCGGGCGGATAGCAACGGGTTACGGCGCGCACGGCCCGAATGCCGCGCTCCACCCCGCCCCGCTCCGCCCCGCCCCGCCCCGAGAAATGAGCACACCATGCCGAACGCACCCCGCATCCTGCTCGCACGGCACGGTGAGACCGCCTGGTCGCAGAGCGGGCAGCACACCGGCCGCACCGATCTGCCGCTGGTCGAGGCCGGCCGGCGCAGTGCGCGGCGGCTCGGTGAACGGCTGCACTGCAGCCCCTGGGAGGGCCTGTCAGACGCGGTGGTCCGCACCAGTCCGCTGCTGCGCGCCCGCCAGACCTGCGAACTGGCCGGGTTCCTGGACCGGGCCACACCGTGGGACGCGCTCATGGAGTACGACTACGGGGCGTACGAAGGACTGACCACGCCGCAGATCCAACGGGAGCGCCCCGGCTGGGACCTGTGGCGCGACGGCGTGCCCGAGGGCGAGACCCTCGCCGGGATCTCCGCGCGCGCCGATGAGGTGGTCGCCTGGGCCCGCGAGCGGGACTGCAACATCATCCTCTTCGCCCATGCCCATCTGCTGCGCGCGCTCACCGCGCGCTGGCTGGGCCAGGAGGTCTCGTTCGCGTCCCAACTCGATCTGGCGCCGGGGTCGTTGTCCGTTCTCAGCAAGAGTCACGGCCACCCGGCGATCCGCCGCTGGAACGACACCGGCCATCTGGAGCACGACACCCGCGTACGCGACGACATGTGGGCCGCGCAATCCGCTTCGTGGACGCAGTGGTGAGGCGGGTTCCGTAGCGGCGGATATTGCGTTGCCCGGCGGTACGCGCTCTGTTCTACTCACAGGCGTCCGCCGCGCGGAAGCGGCCAGGAAAAGGGCACGAGAAGGGCTCACAAAGCCCACAAGAAGAGGCAGAGGTATCGGAATGCGTCAGACGTCCATGTCCCGTTCGCAGACCCCGATCCCCTCTTCGAAGGACCTGACGCCACGTGTCATCGGCATGGACCGATCCGTCACTGAACCTGGGCATCCTCGCCCATGTGGACGCCGGTAAGACAAGTCTGACCGAGCGGCTGCTGCACGCCGCCGGTGTGATCGACGCCCCCGGCAGCGTCGACGAAGGAAGTACGCGCACGGATTCGCTCGCCCTGGAGCGGCGCCGCGGCATCACCATCAAGTCCGCGGTGGTCTCCTTTCCGCTCGGCCCGCCCGAGGACCGGGTGAACATCAACCTCATCGACACGCCCGGCCATCCCGACTTCATCGCCGAGGTGGAGCGGGTGCTCGGTGTGCTCGACGGCGTGGTGCTCGTCGTATCGGCCGTGGAGGGGGTGCAGGCACAGACGCGGATCCTGCTGCGGACGTTGCGCAGGCTCGGCATCCCCACCCTGATCTTCGTCAACAAGATCGACCGTGGCGGCGCACGGTACGCGTCGACGCTGCGGCAGCTCGCCGAGCGTCTGACGCCGACGGTGCTCGCGATGGGCCCGGTGCGGGCCATCGGCACCCCCGAGGCCCGCGCCCTCGCCTACGGCGGCGAGGACGCCGCGTTCCGCCGACGCATGACCGAGGTGCTCGCCGAGCAGGACGAGGAACTCCTCTCCGCGTACGTCACGGACACCCCCGTCCCGTACCGCCGTCTGATCGGCGCACTCGCCCGGCAGACGCGGGACTGCCGAGTGCACCCGGTGTTCTTCGGCTCGGCGGTGACGGGCGCGGGGGTGCCCGAGCTGGTGGACGGCATCCGTGGTCTGCTGCCTTCGGCGGATCGTGGCGACGGGCGGCTCTCGGGCACGGTGTTCAAGGTGGAACGCGGCGAGGCGGGCGAGAAGATCGCCTGTGTACGGATGTTCTCCGGCACGTTGTCCGTACGCGAGCGGGTGCCCGTGGGGCGCGCGGATTCCTCGCACGAGGGCAAGGTCACCGCGGTGGAGGTCTTCCACGAGGGCACGGGCGCGCGACGGTCCGCCGTGCGGGCCGGGGAGATCGCGAAGGTGTGGGGTCTCGGTGAGGTGCGGATCGGCGACTGGGTGGGCGCCGCCCGCAGGGAGTCCGCCCAGGCGCATTTCGCACCGCCCACGCTGGAGACGGTTGTGGTGCCCGGCCCCGGGACGGACCGCGGTGCCCTGCATCTGGCGCTGGCCCGACTCGCCGAGCAGGACCCGCTGATCGGCCTGCGTCAGGACGACGTGCGCGGGGAGGTGTACCTCTCGCTCTACGGCGAGGTGCAGAAGGAGGTCATCGAGACCACGCTCGCCGAGGAGTTCGGGATCGAGGCCGGCTTCCGTGAGACGACCACGATCTGTGTCGAACGGCCGCTCGGGGTGGGTC
This sequence comes from Streptomyces lothianensis, assembly GCF_047779955.1. Classification (NCBI taxonomy): domain Bacteria; kingdom Bacillati; phylum Actinomycetota; class Actinomycetes; order Kitasatosporales; family Streptomycetaceae; genus Streptomyces; species Streptomyces lothianensis. The sequence goes on from NZ_JBLMKT010000076.1 coordinate 21,551, forward strand.
ACGGATACGAGAAGGACCTCCATCCGTTCCTCGGCACGGTGGGTCTGCGGGTGGAACCGGCGGCGCCGGGGAGCGGGGTGTCGTTCGGTCTCGAGGTGGAACTCGGTTCCATGCCGTACGCGTTCTTCAAGGCCGTCGAGGAAACGGTGTACGAGACGCTCGGCCAGGGGCTGCTCGGCTGGCGGGTCCCCGACTGCAGGGTCACCATGACGCACTGTGGTTACTGGCCGCGGCAGAGCCATGCGCATGCGGTCTTCGACAAGAGCATGTCGAGTACGGCGCGCGATTTCCGGCAGCTCACACCGCTCGTCCTCATGGATGCGCTGCGGGAGGCGGGAACGCGGGTCGAGGAGCCGGTGCACCGGGTGCGGTTCGATCTGCCCGCGGATGCGCTGAGCCCGGTGCTCGCGCTGCTCGGGCAATTGCGGGCCGTGCCGGGGAGTCCGGTGGTCCGGGGCGCGGCCTGCACGGTGGAGGCGGAGGTCCCGGCGGCCGGTCTGCACCGGCTGGGGCAGCTGCTTCCGGGGCTGACGAGCGGTGAGGGTCTCGCGGAGTCCCGGTTCGCGGGGTACCGGCCGGTGACGGGTACGCCGCCCGCCCGGCCGCGCACGGACCACAATCCGCTGAACCGCAAGGAGTATCTGCTGGCGGTGACGCGGCTGCGGTAGGGATCCGGCAGGGCTGCGAGCTCCGCAGCGGGGCTCCGAGGCGCCCGGCGGGCTTGCGGGATGCCCGACAGGCGCGGGATGTCCGACGGACCCGAGGTGCCCGACAGGCACGGGATGCCCGACAGGCGCGGAGTGCCCGACAGACCCGGGATGCCCGACAGGCGTGGGATGCCCGGTCGCTCTCAGCTCGGCATGCCGTCTCCCGTCCACCCGGACAGGGCGCCGACCGGGTCGAGGTCTCGCGTGCCCCTCGGCCACCAGTCCTCCCGGCCTGCCTCGGATTCGTACGGGTACCAGTAGCCGTCGCGGCCGTAGCGGAGCTGGAGGTGGCCGGCCGGGTGGGTGAGGTGGTTGTGCCGGGGCCGGAACGGGGGGTGTTCCGCGGCGAGCAGGGCCGGGCGGGCCTGGTCGAAGGGGCCTGCCGGTGGGTTCCACGCCTCCTCGAGGACGGCCAGCCCGTCGAGGCCGCCCTGGCGCCAGGCCGCCACGGCCCGTGCGAGGTCGGTGGTGGAACGCCCGGCTGCCGCGGCCAGCCGGGCGTAGAGAGCGCGGGTTGAGCCGGTGAGTCCGGATCCGGGCTGTCCGGCGGCGATCCGGACGGCGTCCTGCCAGAGCGTGAGGGCGGCGACGGGGTCCTCGCCGGTGGTCAGGAGCGTGTGGGCGCGGGCGGCCGCGTCCGTCGCCAACTGGTCGAGCGCCAGCGGGTCAGGGCCGCCGGGTGCGGCCGGGTAGGCGGGGGCCGGGCCCGGCTGCGCGGGGGTCGGCAGAGGCGGGGGCAGCGGTGGCAGGGGGCGCGGGTCGAGGGCCTCCGCGGCCCGTACGGAGGGCATCGCCGGGGCGGAGGGCTCGGCGCGGGCGGCGCGGTGTGCGTTGCGGCGGGCGAGGGTGTCGAGGAGCCAGTGCTCGCCCCGGCCGCGCAGCAGGAGAAGAACAAAGGGGTCGGTGTCGAGCAGTCGGGCCGTCTGGTAGCAGAGGGCGGCGGCGTGTTTGCAGGGGTGGCCGGAGTCCGGGCAGGAGCAGTCGGGTTGCAGGTCGCCCGGGCCCGGCAGGAGATCCACACCAAGATCGTCGGCAAGGTCCGCGAGGCCGTGCGGGAGTTCACGGTCGAGCAGCGCGGCCAGGTGGCCGGGGTGGTCGGCGGCGGCGTCGAGGAAGCGCTCCCAGTCCGCCTCGTCGAGGGTCCGCAGCCGGATGCGGGTGCGGTAGGGGCGCCGGCGGCTGCCCTGCACATACGCGAGCGCGCTGCCGGGCGTGACGGTGATCGCCTCGACGTGCCCCTGGTCGGCATACGCCCGCCCCCGCTTGACCCGCGCCGGATCCGCGGCCACCTCCTCCATGGCGTGCACCCAGGCGTTCCCCCACCAGGTGTCGGCGAAGTCGCCCTCGCGGGTGGGGCGCTGGGGAAGCGCGGAGAAGGTACGCCTCAGATCCTGGACGGGGAGCGTTCGGGCGGGGGCGGCCTCCGCCCGTCCGGATGCCGCGTCCCGGGTGCGCCGGGGTGGCGCGGGGGCGGTCGCCGCGGTGCGGGGGTGGTGGTCGGGTGCGGGCGGGGGCGCGGCGGTACGCGGACGCTGACCGGAAGCGGGCGCGGCCTCGGCGGTACGCGGACGCTCGCCGGAAGCGGGCGCGGCCGTACCGGGGGGTGAGGCATCGCCGGGCGCGGGCGATGCCGTACGGGCGTCGTGATGGCGTGCCGCGCCTTCGGTTGTGTCCAGGATGCCGCGCGCGGGGTCGGGGGTCGGCGCCGTGTGCCGGGTGGAGTGGTCAGGCGTCAGGGCTTCCGCCATGTCCGGGGACCGTTGCACTCCCCCGTGCCCGAGGGTCTGCAGCAGACCGGCCAGATCCGCGGCCGCCGTTCGCGGGCCTCCCCCGCTGCCGCGCGTGCGGCGCGGCCGTGCAGGCCCACGCGCAGCGCGGGCCTGCTCCGCGCGCTCCTCCCGATGTGCCGCATCCCGCGCGGCGCGCAGCGCCGCCCGGGCCTCGTCGGCCTCGTGGCCTTCCGGTCGGGACATTGGCTGCGTCTGCTCGCGCTCGGCGTCAGGCGTGCTCGGCCCCGGACGAGCGTGTTCGCTGTCCGGGGCCGTCGTCGTGTGCTCCACCGCCCCCTCACGCTGCCTGTCCGGGGGGTCACCTGCCCCCGGGGCCAGAGCCACGGACCGGGCCGCGCGCAGTGCCGCCCGCGCCGCATCGGCCGGGCGCGCACCACCGGACGAAGCCGCGGGCTCGACCGGACGAGGAGCCTGACGTCCCGCGCTCTTGGTCCCGGATTCCGGGGCGGGCGCCGGAGCCTGCCCCGCGGCGGCCGGGGCCCGGGCCGGCTCGCCCGGCTCGGTGTCCTGTCCCTCCCCCGTGGTGGAAGCAGCCGCATCCCGCGCGGCGCGCAGCGCCGCGCGGGCGCGGTCCGCGGGGCTGCCCTGCCCTGTTCCGCTCATGCCGACCTCCGCAGCGAGACGAGGTCCGCCAGGTCGCGGTCCGTGAGTTCGGTCAGGGCGGACTCGCCCGTGCCGAGGATCGCCTCGGCGAGCTCCCGCTTCGCGGCCAGCATTTCGGCGATGCGGTCCTCGACCGTGCCTTCGGTGATCAGCCGGTGGACCTGGACCGGCTGGGTCTGGCCGATGCGGTAGGCGCGGTCGGTGGCCTGTTCCTCCACCGCCGGGTTCCACCAGCGGTCGAAGTGCACGACGTGGCCCGCGCGCGTCAGGTTGAGGCCGGTGCCCGCCGCCTTGAGCGAGAGCACGAGCACCGGGATGGCCCCTGCCTGGAAACGGTCGACGAGCTTCTCGCGCTCGGCGACCGGCGTCCCCCCGTGCAGCATCTCGACCGGCACGGCCCGGGTGGCGAGATGGGCGGCGATGAGGCGGGCCATCCCCACGTACTGCGTGAAGACGAGCACCGATCCGTCCTCCGTGAGGATCGTGTCCACCAGCTCGTCGAGCAGGGCGAGCTTGCCCGAGCGGCCTTCGAGCCGTACCCCGCGCAGGTCCGGCACGGGCACCCCGCCCTCCTTGAGGTACTGCGCCGGGTGGTTGCAGATCTGTTTGAGCGCGCCGAGCATTTTCAGGACGAGGCCGCGGCGGGCGATCCCCTCGGCCGCCTCGATCGCGGCCATGGACTCGCGGACCACCGCCTCGTAGAGCCCTGCCTGTTCGCGGGTCAGGGGTACGGGGTGGTCGGTCTCGGTCTTCGGGGGCAGTTCGGGCACGATGCCGGGGTCGGACTTCCTGCGGCGCAGCAGGAAGGGCCGCACCAGGCGCGCCAACCGCTCGGCCGCGTCGGGGTGTTCTCCGCCTTCGACGGCGCGGGCATGGCGGGACCGGAACGCCTTGAGCGGCCCGAGCAGCCCCGGCGTGGTCCAGTCGAGCAGGGCCCACAGCTCGGAGAGGTTGTTCTCGACGGGGGTTCCGGTCAGGGCGACGCGGGCGGGCGCCGGGATGGTGCGCAGCGCCTTGGCGGTCGCGGACGTCGGGTTCTTCACATGCTGCGCCTCGTCCGCGACGATCATGCCCCAGTTCTCCTGTGCCAGACGGGGTGCGGCGGTGCGCATGGTGCCGTACGTGGTGAGGACGAAGCCGCCGTCGAGGTCTTCGAGGCTGCGGCCGGTGCCGTGGTAGCGGCGGACGGGGACGCCGGGGGCGAACTTCTCGATCTCCCGCTGCCAGTTGCCGAGCAGCGAGGCCGGGCATACGACGAGGGTCGGTTCGCCGTGGTCGCGTTTGAGGTGCAGGGCGATGAGGGTGATGGTCTTGCCGAGGCCCATGTCGTCGGCCAGGCAGCCGCCGAGTCCCAGTGAGGTCATCTGCTCGAGCCAGGTCAGGCCGCGGAGCTGGTAGTCGCGCAGGGTCGCCCGCAGTCCCGGGGGAGGCTCGGCCGGGGCGAGGGCGGTGGTCAGGCGGGTGCGCAGGGCGGCGAGAGCGCCGACGGGTACGGCCTCGACCGTCTCGCCGTCGACCTCGGCCTCGCCGGTGAGCGCCACGGACAGCGCGTCCACCGGGTCGAGCAGTCCCAACTCCCGGTTGCGTGCCTTGCGGACGAGCGCGGGATCGACCAGGACCCACCTGTCGCGCAGGCGCACGACCGGCCGGTGGGATTCGGCGAGCACATCCATCTCGGCCTCGCTGAGCGCTTCGCCGCCGAGCGCCAGTTGCCAGCGGAACTCGAGGAGTTGCTCGGCCTCGAAGAAGCCGGTGCCGTCGGTGGCCGAGCCGGGTGCCGGGCGGACGACCGCGGCCGCGGACAGGTCCTGGGCGAGATCGCGCGGCCAGTGCACCCCGACGCCCGCGGCGGTCAGGCGGGCGGCAGCAGCGCCGAGCAGCTCGTACAACTCCTCCTCGCTGAGCGCCAGTACATCGGGGGTGTCGCGCTCCGTGAGCCGCTCCAGGGGCGGCCAGACGCGGGCGGCGCGGCGCAGTGCAAGGGCCGCGTCGACCCGGGCGCGGGGGCCGAAGACCGCGTCGCCCTCGCCCGCCCACAGGCTCGCCGCGTCGATCACGAGGGTGGGGTCGGCGAGGCTGTGCACCTGGACGATCGCGGCGGCGCCCCGGCCCCGAGCATCGTCGGTGCGGTCGAACAGGTGGTAGCCGCTGAGATCGAGGCGCAGCGAGATCCGCACACCGGTGTCCATTCCGGCGGCCGCCTCCGCCGCCCAGTCCCGTGCGGCGGGCAGCCGCTGCGGTGCGCGGGCGGCGAAGGGCGCGCCGAGGGCGTGGGCGGCCGCGGGGGTGCGCGGCAGGCTGTCGGCGACGGCGTCCAGGAAGGCGCGGATCACGGCCTCGGGGGCGGGCAGTCCGAGTGGCTTCGCCGCGGGCAGCGGGCTCACGTGGCCTTCGTACGGCAGGGCTGCCGCGAGCGCGCGCAGATGCCGGATGTCCTCGGCTTCGAGCGGGCCCGCCCGCCAGGCGTCGAGGTCGTCGACGGTGAGGCCGGGCAGGAGGCGGCCGCGGGCGATGAGGTGCAGGGCGAAGTGGGCGGCCGCGCCCCAGCAGGCGGCTGCCGGGTGCGCCCCGGGTGCGGTGCGGGCGTGCAGCAGGGCGGGCAGCGCTTCCGGTACGTCGAGGGTGAGTGCGGGCACCTCGACCGTACGGATCACGGCTCCCCGTCTGCGTACGACCGCGAGGTCCGTGCCCCGGCCGGTCTCCGCCGGCAGTGGAGTGTCATCCGGCGACCAGAACGCCATCCGGCCCTCGCGGGGCAGGGGTGCGGGCAGGAAGACAGGGGCGAGGTGGGTGAGCGTGGCAGTGGGCATGGTCGGTCGCACCTCCTCGTCGGGCTTCCCGCGTCGCGCCGGTCCGGGTCGGGCCGGCTGTCACCGCGTGTTCCCAGCTGCCGACGACTTTACGGAGCGGCACTGACAATCGGACGTCCGCGCAGGTCAGAGGGCGTTTACGCGCCGCTCGTCAGGGATTGGCCGTCGACACCACGTACACCGTCGGCCGCAGCGGATCGAGGGTGTCCACGGTGACGTCCCGGGTCGGCCGGGGGTCGGCCTGTTCGTGTGTGAGGCCCGACCACCGGCCCTCGCCGGCGAAGTCCCAGCCGACGATGCGCCGGTCCCGGCCGCTGATGGTGATCTTGCCGGATTCGAGCTCCTCCGTGCTCGCGCCGATGCCCTCGAGGAACTCCCCCAGACCGGTCTGCGTCGTCTGGAACTGGATGTACAGGCGGCTGGTGCGCCAGTTGTTGGTCTCGTAGTACGCGACCTCCGTGGCGTCCCCGGGGACCGGCACCTCGTAGACCCGTCGCTGCAGCCGTGTCGGCCAGCCCTCCGTGAGTCCGGTCGCGGAGTAGCGCTCCTCCTTGTCGCGGCCGCTGTCGCGGCTCTGGCCCGCGGAGATCGCGAGATAGCCGGCGGGCACACCGATCAGGAGCACGATGATGATCGCGGTCAGCCAGCGGCGCCGGATCATGTGCCGACGGTCCTCCGGCTGACGCACCGGCTCGTCCGGCGGCGAGGACTGGCGAGGGACGGTCGGCATCTACGGGTTTCCTTGCGTGGGGCTGGGGCCGGTTCTGCTGGGGTCGGTGGTGCTCGGGTGGCCCGCGGTTCCGGAAGTGCCGCTGGAGCCGGAGTCGGCTCCGGAACCGGAGTCGGCTCCGGAACCGGAGTCGGCGCCGGTGCCGGAGTCGGCGCCGGAGTCGGCGCCGGGGCCGGAGTCGGTGCCGGTGCCGGAGTCGGCGCCGGTGCCGGAGTCGGCGCCGGTGCCGGACGTGCCTCCTGTGCCGGGTCGGTCGGTGGCATCCGGCCGGCCGGTCGCACTCGGGTCCGTGGGCCCGGGATCCGTGGACCGCGTGCCCGTGGCGCGGTCCGCCACGGCCGCCCGCGTCTCGGCCAGCGTAGGGATACGGCCGCTCCGGATCGCCTGGGTGTAGCGCTCGTACCTCTCGTGCCGCTCGACCCGCCGGCGGTTGGCGCGCCGGAAGCGGCGGGCGACCAGGCGCGCCAGGTCGGCGGCGCCGACCATACCGGCATCGGGTCCGAGCTGCGCCTTGGCGATACGGGCCTCCGGACGGTAGCCGCGGCCGGTGAGCTGGCGGCGGAACGCGTCCCTGGCGGGCACGATCAGCAGGTCGTCCGCGGCGCTGACGCCACCGCCGATGACGAAGCAGGACGGGTCGAGGGCCGCGGCGAGGTTGGCGATGCCGACGCCGAGCCACTGGCCGATGTCCTGGAGCAGCTCCACGCACATCGCATCGCCCTCGCGGGCGAGCTCCGTGATCAGCGGGCCGGTGATGTCGGGGATCTGGCCCTTGACGCGTTCGACGATGTTGTACGCGACGGGGGAATCGGCGGCGGCAAGCTCGCGGGCTTCGCGGACCAGGGCATTGCCGGAGCTGTACTGCTCCCAGCAGCCTCGGTTTCCGCAGGGGCAGCGGTGGCCGCCGGGGACGACCTGCATATGGCCGAACTCGCCGGCGACACCGAATTTGCCGCGTTTGACCTGGCCGTTCTCCAGCATGGCGCCACCGATGCCGGTGCCGAGCGTGATCATGACGAGGTTGTCCTCGCCCTGGCCCGCGCCGAATCGCCACTCGGCCCAGGCAGCGGTGTTGGCGTCGTTGTCGACGAGGACGGGGACGGCGAGGCGGCCCTCCAGGGCCTCGCGCAGGGGCTCGTTGCGCCAGGCGAGGTGCGGGGCGAACAGGACGCGGTTGCGGTCCGCGTCCACCCAGCCCGCCGCGCCGATGCCGACGGCGTGGACGTCGTGGCGGTCGGAGAGGTCGAGGACCAGTTCGCAGATGGTGTCCTCGACGACCTTGGGGCTCTTGGACTTGTCCGGGGTCTCCGTACGGAGCTTCTCCAGGATGACGCCGTCCGCGTCGACGACGCCCGCCATCACCTTCGTACCGCCGATGTCGATACCGACCGTGGGCACGCGGGGGGCGGTGAGATGCGAGCGGCGCTCGCGCGTCCCCACGGTCCGCAGGGTCGCGCGCGCTGAGCCTCGGGGGGCGAGATCACGGTAAGAGCTCATTGCTTGCGATTCTATGGGCGAGTCCGCGCGGACGCGGTGCCCGGCCGGGGCCGGGTGGACCGGACGGACCTGGTGGGCCCTGTACCGGCCGCCCGGACCGTCAGGTCTTCTCCGGCGGCTCCCCGCCCAGGTGCAGCGGCTCCGGTGCGCGCTGGATCTCGTGGCTGAGTTCCTCCAGCTCGGAGCCGCCCGCCATCTGGCGGGTGAGTTCGTCCAGGGTGATTCCGGACTTGAGGTGGCTGCCGGCCATCGCGCCGCGCTTGAGGAGGACGAAACGGTCACCGACCAGGTACGCGTGGTGCGGGTTGTGGGTGATCAGGACCACGGCGAGACCCGCGTCACGTGCGGCCGCCACGTACTTGAGGACGACGCCCGACTGCTTGACGCCGAGCGCCGCCGTCGGCTCGTCGAGGACGAGAACCTTCGCACCGAAGTGGACCGCGCGGGCGATGGCGACGCACTGGCGTTCGCCGCCGGAGAGCGTGCCGATGGGCTGGTCCACGTCGCGCAGGTCGATGCCCATGCGCGCCAGCTCCACCCGGGTGGTCTCACGCATGAACGCCACGTCCATGCGCCTGAGGGGGCCCGCGCCCTTCGTCGGCTCGGAGCCGAGGAAGAAGTTCCGCCAGACCGGCATCAGGGGGACGACGGCCAGGTCCTGGTAGACGGTGGCGATCCCGCGGTCCAGGGCCTCGCGCGGTTTGCCGAGCCGGACCTCCTCGCCCTCGATGCGGAAGGTGCCCGCATCGTGCTGGTGCAGGCCCGCGATGATCTTGATGAGGGTGGACTTGCCCGCGCCGTTGTCGCCGAGGACACAGGTGACCTCTCCGGCGTGGGCCTGGAGGGACACCCCTTCGAGCGCCCGGATGTTGCCGTAGTACTTGCTGATGTCGTCCAGCTCGACCAGGGCCACAGGTGCTTCCCGATTCATTTCGTGGCCTCCGCCCGCTTGCGTACCCAGTGGTTGAGGAGCGTGGCGAGCAGCAGCATCGCGCCGAGGAAGAACTTGTACCAGTCGGCGTTCCACTCGGCGAAGACGATGCCCTTGCTGACCATGCCGAAGATCAGCGCGCCGAAGGCGGAGCCGATCGCGGAGCCGTAGCCGCCGGTGATCAGACAGCCTCCGATGACGGCCGCGACGATGTAGATCAGCTCGTTGCCGACGCCTTCGCCGGACTGCACCCGCGAGAAGGAGAACAGCAGGTGCTGGCCCGAGACCCAGGCGCCGAAGCCGACCCCCATGTAGAGGCCGATGCGGGTCTTGGTGACGGGGACGCCGACCGCGCGCGCCGCGTCGCCGTTGCCGCCGACCGCGAAGATCCAGTTGCCCCAGCGGGTACGGAGCAGGATCCAGGTGGCGAGGGCCACCAGGACCAGCCACCACAGGATGGTGATCTTGAAGTTGACGCTGCCGATGGTGATCTCGGAGGCGAAGACCTTCCGCGCGGAGTCGAAGCCCTCCATGTCCGAGATCGACTTGGTCTGCACGGTGCCGCTGATGAGCTTGGTCAGGCCCAGGTTCAGGCCGGTCAGCATCAGGAACGTACCGAGCGTGATGATGAAGCTCGGCAGTTTCGTACGGGTCAGCATGGCCCCGTTGAAGACGCCGATCGCCAGCGTGACCAGGAGCGAGACGAGGACGCCCACCCAGACGTTCGCGGTCATCTGGTAGCTGAACATCGAGGACGTGAGCGCCGAGGACGTGACGAGGACACCGGCCGAGAGGTCGAACTCGCCACCGATCATCAGCAGCGCCACCGGCACGGCCATGATGCCGAGCGTGGACGCCGCGTACAGGACGGTGCTCAGCGAGGAGAGCTGCAGAAAGCTGTCCGCGGTCAGCGAGAAGAAGACGAAGACGGCGACGGCGCCCATCACCGCGCCCAGCTCGGGCCGGGAGAGCAGCCTGCGCCACAGGGAGGTGCCGAGCAGCCGTTCGTCCTGGGGCGTCGTGGCCGGTTCGGCCGTCTTGGTCATCGGGTCCCCCGCTCGGTGTACTCCAGCAGCTCGTCCGCGTCCTCGCCGGTGATGATCTGCGGGCCGGTCAGGACGGGCCGGCCGCCGCCGAGCACGTCGGCGTTGTAGCGGTAGAGCCAGAGCAGGTCGACGGCCTCGTAGCCCTGCAGATAGGGCTGCTGGTCGACCGCGAAGCCGTACGTCCCGTCCTGCAGGCCGCGCGCCACGTCCGCGTTGAGGTCGAAGGTGTCGATCTCGGCCTCGCTGCCCGCGTCCGCCTTGGCCTTGACCGCGGCGTCGGCGAAGGGCGCGCCGAGCGTGACGACGGCGTCGATGTCCGGGTCGGCCTGGAGCTTCGCGCCGATGCCGGACTGGACCTCGGGCATGTTCGTGCCGTCGACGTAGAGGTTCTGGAGCTCGCCGTCGAAGGACTTCTTCGCGCCGGCGCAGCGCTGCTCGTGGCCGACGTTGCCCTGTTCGTGCAGGACGCAGAGCGCCTTCTTCGCGCCCCGCTTCGTCAGCTCATCGCCGACGGCCTCGCCGGCGATCTCCTCGTCCTGGCCGATGTGGCTGAGGGCGCCGAACTCCTTGGACTCGGCGGAGCCGGAGTTCACCGTGATCACGGGGATGCCGGCCTTCTTCGCGTTCGCCAGTACGCCCTTCATGGCGTCCGGCTTGGCGAGGGTGACGATCAGCCCGTCGACCTTCTTGTCGATGTACGACTGCACGAGCTGCGCCTGCTGCTGCGCCTGGTCGTCATGGGCGTACAGGAAGTTGATGTTGTCCTTGACGGCGGCCTGCTTCGCGCCGCTCTGGACGATGTCCCAGAAGCTGTCGCCATCGCCCGAGTGGGTGACCATCGCGAAGGTCCATTCGGGTGTGTTCACCGCCGCGCGGCCCTGCGCCTCGGCGGAGGCCTTGCGTGCGTCCTCGGCGCGCTTGCCGCCGGTGCTGCTGCACCCGGTGGCCGCCATGCCGAGCACCGCCGCCATCGCGACGGCCGCCATGTTGGCCCACGTCCGAACCCTTGCCACGATGTCGTGCCCTTCTTGCTGCCTTGCCCGGTGCGCCGCGACCGCGTGTGCGGGCGCGAACGCCCCAGTATTACCGACCGGTCTTCGAGGGCGCCGGTCAGGTACCGGGCGGCCGCTCGGCCAAACGGTCGAGCGGCCGGGCACGGCGAGGGTCGGGCTCGTCACCGCGTGCCGTTCCTGGTCAGCTTCTCGAGCTGGGGGACGTCCTCCTCGGTGACGATCGCGGGACCGGTGAGGACCTGTTGGCCACCGCCGATCACGTTGAGGTTGTTCTTGTACAGCCACAGGCCTTCCACGGCGAGGTAGCCCTGCAGATAGGGCTGCTGGTCCACCGCGAAGGTGATCTCCTTGGCCTTCAGCTGCTCGGTGACGGCCTCGTTCAGGTCGAACGTGGATACCTGCGCCTTGCTCCCGGAGTCCCCCTTCGCCCTGATCGCGGCCTCGGCGATCCCCGCGTTCAGTGTGACGATCGCGTCGATGTCCTGCGTGGCCTGCAGTTTCGCCGCGATCTGCGACTGGGTCTGCGGCATGTCCGTACCGGGCACGTTGATGTTCTCGGTCTCGCCGCCGAAGGCCTTCCTGACGCCCGCGCAGCGTTCTTCGAGCGAGATGTTGCCCTGCTCGTGGATCACGCAGAGGGCCTTCTTGCGTCCCTGCGCCTGCAGTTGGGCGCCGACGGCCTCGCCCGCCACGGACTCGTCCTGGCCTACGTGATTGAGCGCGCCGTACTCCTTCGAGAACCGGCCGCCCGAGTTGACGGTGATCACGGGGATGCCCGCGGCCTTCGCCTTGCCGAGCACGTCCTTCATCGCCTCCGGCTTGGCGAGCGTGACGATGAGCCCGTCGACCTTCTTGTCGATGTACGACTGGACGAGCGAGGCCTGTTCCTTGGCCTGGTCGTCGCTCGCGTACAGGAAGTCGACGTTGTCCTTGGCCGCGGCCGCCTTCGCGCCCTTCTGCACGATGTCCCAGAAGGCGTCGCCCTTGCCGGCATGGGTGACCATGCCGATCGTCAGCTTCGGCCCGGAGGCCTTGCCCCCGCCGTTCCCCTCCGGCTTGTCCTCGGACTCCTTGCCGCCGGAGCTGCTGCAGCCCGCGACGACCAGGGCGGCCGCCGCGACGGCGGCCATGCCTGCTGCGGTGCGGCGTCTACGCATCGAGACCCGCCTCCCGTGAATTTGTCGGAACATTCGGACTTCGCTACGCAGGCCGTACGAGGAGCTGGAACTCGAACGAGTAGCGCGCGGCCCGGTAGAGATGGGAGCCGTACTCGACCGCGCGGCCCATGTCGTCGAACGTGGTGCGCTTCATCGTCAGCACGGGCGCGCCCTCGGCCTCGCCGAGGCGGGCGGCCTCCTCGGCGGTGGCCGCGCGGGCGCCGATGGCCTGGCGTGCACTGTGCAGGGTGATGTTCGCGCCCCGCAGCAGCCGGTAGAGGCCGGTGGCCTCCAGGTCGGCGGTCTCCAGCGCGAGCAGCCCGGTGGGCAGCTCATTGCGCAGATACGCCACGGGCTCGTCGTGCGCGAGCCGCAGCCGCTCGATGCGGTGCACCTGCGCGCCTTCGGCGAGCCCCAGCAGGGCGGCGGCCTCGGCGGACGCGGGTTCCACCGCGTTGTGCAGGACGTGGGTGGCGGGGCGCCGGCCCGCGGTCTCCAAGTCGTCGAAGAGGCTGGAGAGTTCCAGGGGGCGCTTGAACTGGTTGTGCACGACCTGTGTGCCGACGCCGCGCCGGCGCACGATCAGCCCCTTGTCCACGAGCGACTGGATGGCCTGGCGCACCGTGGGCCGGGACAGGCCCAGGCGCGAGGCGAGGTCGATCTCGTTGCCGAGCAGGCTGCCCGGGGCGAGCAGGCCGGTCTCGATGGCCTCCTCCAGCTGCCGGGACAGCTGGTGGTACAGCGGGACCGGACTGGTGCGGTCGACGGCGAGCGGCAGCGCGGCGCTCCCCGGGCTGCTCGCGGCCGTACCCGCCGCTGTGTTCCCCGCAGTGTTCCCCGCAGTGTTTTTGCCGTGCACTGCTTGCCTGGACACGGGGCGAGCGTAGTCGCGCGTCGGGTCGGCAGGAAGTGGTGAGGTCCGATTGTCCTGACAAGCGATGGACAGGACCTGGTGGGCCTGCCACTTTTGAGCCATGCGTATCGGACTCATCGGAGCCGGCCGGATCGGCTCGTTCCACGCCGGCGTGCTCAGCCGCCACCGTGATGTGGGCTCCCTCCTGATCGCCGACGCGGACGCGGCGCGCGCCACCCGGCTCGCCCAGCGGCTCGGCGAGACGGCCGCTCCGGGGGTACGCGAGGTCTTCACCTGGGGCGTGGACGCGCTGGTGATCACGGCCGCGACCTCGGCGCACGCGCCGCTGATCGAGCAGGCCGCGCGGGCCGGTCTGCCGGTGTTCTGCGAGAAGCCGATCGCGCTGGATCTGCCCGGTACGCTCGCGGCGCTCGCGGAGGTGGAGGCGGCCGGTTCGGTGCTGCAGATCGGCTTCCAGCGCCGCTTCGACGTGGGCTTCACCGTGGCCCGCGAGGCGGTGCGCTCGGGCCGGCTCGGCCGGCTGCACACCGTACGGGTGATCACCTCCGATCCCGCTCCCCCGCCGCCCGAGTACCTGCCGCTCTCCGGCGGCCTCTACCGCGACTGCCTCATCCACGACTTCGACATGCTGCGCTGGGTGACCGGGTGCGAGGTCGACTCGGTGTACGCGACGGGCTCGGACGCCGGTCCGGCGATGTTCCGCGAGGCGGACGACATCTCGACGGCGGCGGCCGTCCTCACCCTGTCGGACGGTGTCCTCGCCACGGCCACGGCGACCCGGCTCAACGGCTCGGGATATGACGTACGGATGGAGCTGGCCGGTGAGCTCGACCAGGTGGCGGCCGGGCTCGACGACCGCACGCCGATCGCCTCGACCGAGCCGAAGGGGCCGCCGGCCGCGTCGAAGCCGTGGCCCGGCTTCCTGGAGCGGTTCGCGGCCGCGTACGAGGCGGAGCTGGCGGCCTTCGTCTCGGTGATCACCGGCGAGCGCGAGAACCCCTGCGACGGGCGGGAGGCGCTGGCCGCGCTGCGGGTCGCGGAGGCGTGCGAGATCTCCCGGAGGCAGGGGCGGCCGGTGCGGCTGAGCGAGGTCGGCTGAAGTACGCGGCCCGGGCGGCCCGGGGCGCCGGGGGCAGGACCGGTCAGGTCCGGGCTGCTTCAGTCGAGCAGCCGTATCGTCGGCGTCCGGGTACTCGTCGCCACCGGCCGGTCGCAGTGGGTGCAGGACTGGCTGGTCGGGCGGATGGCGTTGGTCTGGGTGGTGAAGTGGTGCGGCTCGGTGGCGGTCTCGTCCGGGCAGTTGTAGCCCAGATGGAGGCGGACCCAGGGCTGCAGCGTCGGGGCGGCGCCGCGCAGTCCGGTGCGGGCGTCCGTGAAGGGCGCCCACCAGAAGCTGACGACAGCGTTGAGGGTGAGCCGGTCATCGCCCGAGGTCACGTCGTACGCGGCGATCCGGGCGGCGGTGTAGTGGCTGGGGAAGCCGCTGCTCGTGCTGCCGGAGCACAGGGCGCGTTCCGCACCGAGCTCCAGGACGGTGGTGCGGGCGGTGCGCTCGCAGACGAAGCAGTCGAGGGCGAGTTCGATCTGGGAGCGCCAGTGGACATGGTGGAAGCCCTCACCGCCGCCGAGGCGGGCGGTGAGTTCGGCCGCGATCTCCAGTTGGCGCTGCATCAGGAACCGGCGGTGTTCAGGACCGTGCCCTGGGCGACGGCGCAGAGCGTCTCCGTGCCCTCGTCGTCGACGGTGAGCAGATCGCAGCGGGCCACCGCCTGGCGCCGGCCCGCGTGCACGACCTCGGCGCGGGCGAGCAGGGTACGGCCGCGGGCGGGGCGGATGTACTGGATGGAGAAGCCCGCGGTGAGCACGACCGGGCCGAGCGCCGAACCGGCCGCGAACGTCAGCGAGTTGTCCGCGGCATAGGCGAGCACCCCGCCGTGCAGGAACCCGTTCTGCTGCTCCAGTTCTTCGCGTATGTCGAGTTCGAGCACGGCCGTGCCTTCGCCGAAGGTGGTGATCCGGGCCTTCAGGAGGCGGCTGAACGGCTGGGCGTCCAGGACCTGTTCGGCGGTGGCGAGATCGAACTGGATGCGGTGGGACTCCGGCATGGGGCTGCACCTTCCGTGATCGGCTGCGAGCCGCATTTCACCACTTCACCGGGAGTTCGCGCACCCCCCGCACGATCGTTCCGGGCAGCCAGGGTCCTGGCACGCCGTCGAGGGCGAGGTCGGGACAGCGCTCCAGGAGGCTGCGCAGGGCGATCCGGGCTTCGAGGCGCGCCAGGGGTGCGCCGAGGCAGAAGTGGATGCCGTGGCCGAAGGCGAGATGCCCCTGGGTGGATCGGTCGGGGTCGAAGCGCTCGGGGTCCGGGAAGCGGGCGGGGTCGTGTGCGGCGGCGGCGAGCGAGACCAGGACCGGCTGCCCGGCCGGGATGGTGACCTGGCCGTAGGTGACCGGTTCGGTGGTGAAGCGGTAGGTGGCGTTCTCCACGGGGCCCTCGTACCGCAGTGTCTCCTCGATCACCGCGTTGAGACGGCCCGGATCGGCGCGTACCGCCTCCAGGTGGCGGGGGTGGCGGAGCAGGGCGTGCACCGCGTTGCCGATGAGGTTGACGGTGGTCTCGTGGCCGGCGATCAGGAGCAGGAAGACCATGGCGCGCAGTTCGTCCGCGGAGAGCTTGTCGCCGTCCTCGGCCGTGGTGCGGATCAGGGCGCTCAGGAGGTCGTCGGCCGGGGCACTGGCGCGTTTGTCTTCGATCAACTCGTTCAAATACGTGGCGAGTTGAGCGATGGCGGCCGCTTCCGCCTCGGCTCCGGTGGGGGCGACCACCTCGTTGGACATGGCGCGGAAGGCGTCACGGTCCATGGCGGGCACGCCCAGGAGCTCGCAGATCACGGTGAGCGGGAGCGGGAAGGCGAAGGCGTCGATGAGGTTCGTACGTCCGCGTGGCCCCATGGCGTCGAGGAGCTCGTCCGTGACGGCCTGCACGCGCGGCGCGAGGGCTTCGACGCGGCGGGCGGTGAACTCGCGCGTCACCAGCTTGCGCAGCCGGGTGTGCTGCGGCGGGTCGGCCAGCAGGAGGTTCGTGCCGATGAGGTCGCCGTCCAGCCGGCTGGCATCGACCACCCGGGGATCCTTCGCGAGCCGCGGGTCGCCGAGCGCTGCCCGCGCCTCCTCATGGCCGACGATCAGCCAGGCGTACGCCTCCTCGGCCGGCGGCGCCAGCTTGACGAAGTGGGCGGGGCCGCGGCTGCGCAGCTCCGCGTAGACGGGGTAGGGATTCTCGGTGAACTGCTCGCCGTACGCGCCCAGATCGACGAACTCCGTCATGAGTGACGTTCCTCTCCACAGCCCGGCCCCGAGGTCAATGCACGTCGAGGCTAACCCGACCAGGAGCAGGGCCGGTTGGGCGGTGTCACCTCACTGGTCGGCGAGGCGCAGCGACAGCTCCATCTGCCACTTCTCCAGGTCGGGCTCCAGGCGCGGGTCGGTGTGGTAGGTCTCCAGGCGGCAGCCCCAGACCTCGCCCTCCTCGGTGCGCACCATGTCCCATTTCAGGCCCTTGGCATGGCCCCACTTCAGCAGGGTGGCGGCCACGGTGAGAAGCCGGTCCGGGTGGCCGGTGTGCTGGACGGTGGCATAGCGGCCGGCCGGGAGGGTTCCGTAGAACACGTCGCTGTGCGGGAGGCGGACCCGTTCGTGCACCGGGACGCCGGCCACGACGTGCAGTTCCTGCTCCGGGTCCGAGGGGTTGATCAGCTCGTATTTGAAGAACGGGCCGTCGGCCGGCGCGATGCCGCGTTCGGCGAGCAGCCCGACGATCTCGGGCAGCCGGTCGGCGATCAGGCCGAAGGCGGACCAGGTGACGCGGCCCCGGACGCCGAGGAACGGCTGTTCGGCGCGCTCCACGATGCGCGGTTGAGTCCCCATGGGCCGATCCTGACGGTCCGCTCGGCCTTGCGCACCCCGGCGGTCCTCGAACGGCCGGGTTCGGCGGGGGCTCAGTCCTCCACAAGGCCCGCGTCATGGGCGAGGAGGGCGATCTGGACGCGGTTGTTCAGTTCGAGTTTGGTGAGGATCCGGCTGACATGGGCCTTCACCGTGGGCACGCTCAGGAAGAGCTCCCCGGCGATCTCCGCATTCGACCTGCCCCGACCGACGGCGACGGCGACCTCCCGCTCCCGCTCGGCGAGCTCGCCGATCCTCCGCCGCGCCTTCTCGCGCCGGCCGCCGTACGTCTCCGGGCCCGCCGCCCGCGCGATCAGCTGACGTGTGACGGCCGGGGAGAGCACCGGCTCCCCTGCCGCGACCCGGCGTACCGCCGCCACGATCTCGGCGGGCGGGGTGTCCTTCAGAACGAAGCCTGCGGCGCCCGCGCGCAGCGCCCGCAGCACCTGCTCGTCCGCGTGGAACGTGGTGAGCACCACGACCTCGGGGGCTTCGTCGCGCGAACGCAGCTGCTCGGTGGCGGTGAGGCCGTCGATCTGCGGCATCCGGATGTCCATCAGGACCACATCGGGATCGGTGCGGTCCACGAGCGCGGGCACCTCGGCACCGTCCGCCGCCTCCCCCACGATCTCGATGTCCTCGCTGCCGCCGAGCATGAAGGAGAGCCCGGCTCGGACCAGCGGATCGTCGTCGACGAGAAGGAGGCGGATCACGTTCATGAAGCCCACGCTATCCGGTGGTGAACACCACACCCGGCCCTGTCGAAGATCGCTACTCTGAGCTCGGTCGAGAGGAGTCCCGGAGGCCTCTCGCAGAAAATCCGTCCGGGTACGGGGAGTTGAACACGTGGGGGACGAGTCATCCATGAGCCGGCCGCCGGAGGCGCCGCCGCAGCGCCGCCCGGGCACACAGCCGCTGTCGCAGTTCTCGCACAGCAACGCCCCGCCCAAGCGGCCCTGGTCCGCGCGGCTGCCACGCTGGGAGCGCCGGACGACGGCCGTGGCCGCCACGGTGCTCGCCGCGCTGCTGCTCATCGGCTCGGGGGTGTACGCGATGCGCGGTGACGGTGGCGGCGCCGAGGGGCCGCCTCCCGTGGCGAGCGGCTCGAAGAAGCCGTCCCCGTCGGCCTCACCGGACGCGAAGCCGAAGGGCGTTCCGCTGCCGAAGGACATCAACGCCGGGCTGGAAAAGGGCGAGGCGAAGGCCTGGTACGCGAAGAGCGAGCAGGATCTGCCCGGCGGCAACACGCTCGTCCACGACCTGTGGTTCAGCGGGGACCTGGTGGTCCAGGCCCTGTACCGGGAGGTGACCGCGTACAAGGTCGCCGACGGTTCCGAGGCCTGGAGCATTCCGTTGCCCGCCGAGGTCTGTGACACCCCGGTGAATCCCACGCCGGACGGCAAGGTGGTCGTCGCGTACCGTGATCCCGGCAGGAAGAAGGGCACCTGCAACCACCTGCAGATGATCGATCTGAAGCAGGGAACGGGCGGCTGGCGCAAGAAGCTGGCGGAGAAGGGCTCCGGCGGCAGCACGATCATCATCCATCTGGCGATCACCGGGAACACGGTGGCGGTGGGCCGCGACATGAGTGCCGACGCCTACCGGGTCTCCGACGGGAAGCCGCTGTTCGACCTCGGCAAGGAGAAGACGGGCGGCTGCTATCCCAGCGATGTCGCGGGCGGCGGGAAGCTCCTGGTCCTCGACCGGTGCAACGTCGGGGGCGCCGCCCACGGCCAGATCAAGGAGATCGATCCCCGGTCCGGAAAGGTCAGGTGGCGTTACCGGCTCAAGGACAAGAAGACGAAGAAGACCATGCCGTGGAGGTTCGGCAAGGTGTACTCCGTGCACCCGCTGGTGGTCTCCGTCCACAAGTCCGACGACCAGTTCACCTGGTCGGTGATCGCCCTGAAGCCCAACGGGAAACTGCGCTCGGCCCTCGACACCGCACAGCACGAGTTCGAGGTCTGCGCGGGCGCCGGTGACTCGGGGCGCGGCACACAGAACTGCGCGGGTGGCGCGGTCGGCAAGGACACCTTCTACATGACCACGAAGGCACCCGAGCCCACATCCGTCGGCCCCACCCGGATCGTCGCCTTCGACCTCGACAGCGGCAAGGTCAAATGGGCCTCGGCGCCCGAGGGCAAGCGGGAGTACGTGCCGGTCACGGCCGAAGGCTCCTCGGTCATCGCGTATGTGAAGGCGAACCACACCGAGCCCGGACGGCTCGTGCGGATCGGCCCGAAGGGCGGCAGGCCCAAGACCCTGATGCGGTTCGGCAGGACGGCTCAGCCGCTGGAGTACGAGGCGATGGCGGGCCAGATCGCCTATCGCGACGGCCGCTTCTTCCTGACGGACACCCTGCTCGAGGGTGACGACGCGAACGAGCAGGTTCGGCTGATGTCCTACGGAGGCAAGTGATGAGCGCGCCCACTCCGCCTCCCCCGCGGCCCGGGTTCGGCCCGCCGGTGACTCCGCCGCCGTTCCCGTCCGCGCCTCCGCCGGCGACCACGACGGTCGGCCCGGCCCGCCGCCCACCCGGCGGCCGCCTGCGCTGGATCATCACCGCCGTCGTCGCGTTCGCGCTGCTCGCGGGCGGCGGGATCTGGTTCATGACGGCCGGAGGTGACAAGGGCACGCCGGGCGAGGCCGAGCAGCCTCAGGCGCGGTTCGACGGACCCGGCACGGAGGAGAGGCCCGCCAAGACCGAGGCCGGAGAGCTGTTCCACGTGGCCGATCCCAAGGTCGGCAAGAACCAGCAGTTCAGCGCCCCCGGTGCCTGGGTGACCGACGAGACGTATGTGAAGAGCGGCATCGACAGCGTGGTCGGCTACGACCTCGGCAGCGGCCGCCAGGTATGGGAGATCGCCCTCGGCGGCCAGGTCTGCGACTACACCCGTGAGGTGGACGAGGGGCGCACCGGGATCCTGTTCCAGGACGGGATGCCCGGCGGGGACGGCAGGAACAGGCCGTGCACGGAGATCGCCGTGATCGACCTCGACGGCGGACTGCTGCTGTGGCGGAGCAGCGTGCAGCGCTCCGGCACCAAGATCGTCTTCCGTCAGGTCGCCGTCGGCGCCGGGAAAGTGGCGGTCGCCGGGGACGAGGGCGGCGCGGCCTTCGAACTCGCCGGCGGCGAGCTCAAGTGGGAGCCGAAGCCGACCGAGACCTGCTACGACATGGCGTACGGCGGCGGCGAGGACCTGGTGGCGCTGCAGAACTGCGGCCGGGCGGAAAACTCGAGGGCGCGGGTGCAGGTACTCGACGCCGGGGGCAGACCCCGCTCCGCGTACGACCTGCCGCGCGGCCTCGAATTCGCGGAAATCGTGTCCTCCGATCCGCTGGTCGTCGCGGGCACGATGCAGGGCCGGGTCAGCGACTTCTTCTCGATCGACCGGCGCAAGGGCACCCTGCGCAGCAAGGTCGCGATCGATCCGGAGCGGTTCCCTCGGGTCTGCTCGGTGCTCTCGCACGTCCACTGCCATGGGGCCGCCGTCGGCAACGACCGGCTGTATCTGGCGACCCGGCCCCGTACGGACACGGGCGAGTCGGAGTCGGCGAACGAGATCGTCTCCTACGACCTCGCGACCGGGAAGGCGACCGGCCAGCGGGCCGACTCCGGGGGCAGGACCGAGCTGCGGATCCTGCGGATGGACGGCCGGGACCTGCTCGCGTACCGGCTGCCGACGCACAGCCTGCCCGGGCAGGTGATCAAGCTCGATGGGCGGTCGTTCGAGGAGACGGTGTACTTGAGTGTGCCGTCGGACTCCGAGGCCGCCGCGGTGCAGCGGCATTTCGTCTCCGACAAGGTCGAGATGCTGTACGCGCAGGGGCGATTGTTCACGTCCGAGCTGTATGTGACAGCGCCCCGGTCGCGCTACGAGCCGCCCTATCTCGCGGCCGCGTTCGGCGCGGGCGACGCAGGCGACGCTGGTGACGCAGGCGACGCGGGTGGAGGTGGCGGCGCGGAGGGCGCGGGCGGCTGAGGTGACGGCCGCGGGGGCGGGCGGACAAGGACGGATTCGGACGGACGCGGACGGATCCGGACGGATGCGGGACGGCCTACCGCTCCTGCCACGGCAGCCACGCGTGGACGCGGAACCCGCCGTCCGCCTCCTTGCCGTGGACGAGGCGGCCGCCGGTGAGGCCGGCGCGTTCCGTGAGGCCGATGAGGCCCTGCCCCGAACCGGGGACCGGTGGCACGTCCCCGGGCGGCGCGGAGTTGCGGATGTCGAGGGTGAGGCCCTCGCCGGGCGCGCCCGTGATCCGCAGGGTGACCTCGGCGCCCGGGGCGTGCTTGCGGGCGTTGGTCAGGGCCTCCTGAGCGATGCGGTAGGCATTGCGGCCGGTCGCCCCGGGGACCGCATGCGGATCGTCGATGCGGTCGTCGAGGCGGATGCTCATCCCGGCGCGGCGTGATTCGGTGACGAGCTGTCCGAGCGCGGCCAGGGTGGGCTGGGGACGGCCGGATTCCTCGGCGGCCTCCCCGGCACGCAGCACACCGATGATCTCGCGCAGATCCTGCAGTGCCTCGTGAGCACTGTCCCTGATGACCCCGGCAGCCCGGGCGACCTCCGCCTGCGGTGCGTCGGGACGGAACTCCAGGGCGCCCGCATGCACGCTGAGCAGGGTCAGCCGGTGGGCGAGCACATCGTGCATCTCGCGGGCGATGCCCTCGCGGGCCAGGCGCTGCGCCTGCTCGGCGCGCAGCGCGGCCTCGGTCTCGGCCCGCAGCGCGCGGTCGCGCAGCGAGAGCAGCAGCTGACGGCGGGAGCGGACGAACATGCCGAGCGCGATGACGGTGAGACCCAGCATCACGGAGAGCGCGACGGCCATGCCATACGGGATGTCCGGATCGGGCCGCAGCAGATAGACGGCCGGAGCCAGCACGATCGACAGACCGCCGATCCAGGCCACATAGCGGAACGGCCGGTGCACCGCAAGCGTGAACAGCGCGACCGCGGCGGCGCCGCCCGCGGTGTCCGAGACGATACTCACCGGGATCATCGCGACGGCCAGGCCTACCGGCCAGCGGCGGCGCAGCCAGACCGCGGCGCAGGCCGCGACGCCGACCAGCACATCGAGATGTGCGGCGTTCTCGGAGACGTTGGGGTTTCTGACGGCGGTGTCCGCGCCGACCATGCCGATGGCGACGGCGACAAGGAAGCAGAGGAGATCGACGGTCCAATCCCGCGCAGTCCGCCGCGTGCGACCACCCCGGCGTGCGGCGCGCTCCGGGTCGAACTCATCGGCGACGGCCGCGGGCAGCAGGCTGGGCCAGGGGTACGCACTGCCGAAGCCCTCCTCACCGGACCGGGCGGCCGGCCCCACGGCCGGGCGCTCCGTAGGCGGCATGGCAGGCCCCGTGGCGGGCTCGTCGGGGAGCTTCCGCGGTGTCTGCTGCCTGTCTTTTCTCCGGCTCACAGTTGATCAATCTACGCAGGTATCGGCGCCGTCGCGGCCCCGTGACGGCTGCCGTAGACCAAAGTCGCGCAGGTGGCTACCTTCGGCCCGATGGCATGGCCCGATGGATCGCCCCGGCAGGAGAATCGGCTGCGTCCCCGTGGGCCGAGCGGGCGAGCCCAAGCGCGGACCTGCCTCCTCACACATCCCTCCGCCGCACCGCAGTGACGGCGACCACGAGCGCGCCCACGGCCCACGCCCCGTAAACGGTCCACGCCTCGGTGACGCTCACCGGATACTTCCCGCCGCCGAAGCGGTTGCCGCTCAGGGTCTCCCAGGCCTCCAGCGGCATCGCATTGCCGATCTCGGCGACCCAGCGATAGGTCTCGCCCCGGAAGAGCACCGGCAGGAGCAGCAGGGTCAGGATCGCGCCGACCACCGCGCCGGCGGCATGCCGTATGACCGCGCCGATGGCCATGCCGACCAGTGCGCACAGAGGTGCGAGGAGCGCCGACCCCGCGACGGCCCGCAGGGCTCCCGGGTCGGCAAGGGACACTCCCCCGTGCTCGCGCAGCAGGGCCTGGGTGATGAGGAACGTGACGGTCGCGGTCACGGTGCCGAGCACGGTCAACACGCCTGTCACCACGGCGGCCTTGGCGAGGACCACGGAGCGCCGGTCCGGCACGGCCGTGAGCGTGGTGCGGATCAATCCGCTGGTGTACTCGCCGAAGACGGCTATCGCACCGATGCTGCACGCCACGACCATGAAGACCTGCCAGGCCGGGTCGAGGAACGCGGTGTGCATCGCGTCGAAGGCGAAGGCAGGGTCGGGGTCCGGTGCGCCGGCAGGCCGTGGCGGCGGGTCGGCGAGCCGGTCGGCATTGGTCTGCGCGGAGTTCACGTTGATGCCGATGACGGTCAGGGCTCCCGCGCCCAGGACCCAGTGGGTGGAGCGGAGCGACCGGAGTTTGATCCACTCCGCGGTGAGCAGGTGGCGGAATCGGGCGGCGGATCGGGGGGTGCGGAGCGGCGGGGCGGCACGGTCTGCCCGTTCGGGGACGGCGGTGGTCATCGGGAGTCTCCCGCGAGGTAGTCGACGCTGGTGGCGGTCAGTTCCATGAAGGCCTGCTCCAGGGAGGCGTCCAGCGGGGTGAGCTCCCCGAGAACGATGCCCTCGCGCAGGGCCAGCTCGCCTATCCGCTCGGAATCGAGCCCGGTCACGGTCAGCACCTCCTCCCCCGGTCTCTGCTCCCCCGGTCCCCGCTCCCCCGGTCCCCGCTCCCCCGGTCTCTGCTCCCCGCGCACGACCCCGCCGCCTTCGGCGCGCAGGGCGCAGGCCAGCCGCTCCGGATCGCGCGCCTTCACCCGTACGCCCCGGCTCGTGCCCCTGGCCGCGAACTCGGCCAGGCTCTCCGCCGCGATCAGTTCGCCGCGGCCGATCACGATCAACTGCTCGGCGCACAGCTCCATCTCGGACATCTGGTGGCTCGACACGAAGACGGTCCTGCCTTCGCCCGCCAGGCGGCGCAGCAGAGCGCGCAGCCATTGCACGCCCTCCGGATCGAGCCCGTTGAGCGGCTCGTCGAAGACGAGTACAGGCAGATCGCCGAGCAGGGCACCGGCGATGCCGAGCCGCTGTTTCATGCCGAGCGAGAAGCCGCCGATCCGCCGGCCCGCGACCTCGGCGAGGCCGACCTCGGCCAGCACTTCCCCGACGCGGGCGCGCGCGATGCCGTTGCTCGCGGCGAGCGCCCCGAGGTGGGCGCGGGCGGTGCGGCCGCCGTGTGTGTCCTGGGCGTCGAGCAGAGCGCCGACGTACCGCAGGCCGCGGGGGCGCTCGGCGAAGGGACGGCCGTCGATGGTGGCGGTGCCTGCGGAAGGGGTGTTGAGGCCGAGCAACAGGCGCAGGGTGGTGGTCTTGCCGGCTCCGTTGGGGCCCAGGAAGCCGGTGACGTGGCCCGGGCGGACGGTGAAGGACAGGTCGCGCACGGCGGTGGTGTCCCCGTAGCGCTTGGTGAGTTCGCTGACTTCGATCACGCTGTCCACGATCGCCCGCGCGGGCTGGTGGAACATCAAGCCTCGGATGACATTCGACGAGGCCTCACTCGCCCACGGGTGTAAGCCCGTGGGCTGATGTCCGGGCCCCGACCGCCTGCCTATGATCGCGCCATGAGCACCGCCCCGTCCCCGGCCACCGCATGAGCGCAGTCCTGCCCACCGCTGTCACTTCCACCGCCACCGCCACCACAACCGCCACCGCCACCGCCACCGCCACCGCATGAGCAGCGTCGCTTCGTCGCACATTGGTGTCGTACGGTCCCGGCGGGCCCTGGTCCTGACGGCGGCGGCCTGGTGTGCGGCCCTCATCTACCCCGCACTGCTCACCCTCGCCGTCCTCCACGAACCCGAGCTCACCGGCGTACGACTTGTGCCGTCGGCGCTGCTGGCGGCCCTCGTCGTGCCGCTGCTGCTGCGCCGCCCGCTCCCCGCGCTCCTGCTGCTCCTGCTCGCCTCGTTCGCGGCGACGATGCTGGCCAGGGATCAGGCCGCCTGGCCGTTCGCCTCCCGGCAGGCGTGGCAGGTCACCTATCTGCAGGCGCTGTACACCGACCTCGTGGTGGGGTTCATCGCCGCGACCCGCTCCCGGCGTGAGGCCGTCGCCGCCGGGGTGCTCGCCCTGGCCACCCAGGTCGCGGCGGTCCCGTACCACCGCTCGGGCTCGGACAACACGGTGAGCACGATCCTCACGCTCGTCCTCGCCCTCGCCACGGCCTGGCTGATCGGCTACTCGCTCGCCGAGCGCAGCAAGCACGCCCGCATGCTGCGCGAACAGGCCGCCGCCCGGGCCGTGACGGCCGAGCGGCTGCGGATCGCCCGTGAGCTGCACGACATGGTGGCGCACAGCATCGGGATCATCGCGATCCAGGCGGGGGTGGGCCGACGGGTCATCGAGACCCAGCCGGACGAGGCGCGCAAGGCGCTGGGGGCGATCGAGACGACCAGCAGGGAGACGCTGGCGGGGCTGCGGCGGATGCTGGGCGCACTGCGCCGGTCCGAACCGGAGCCGCAGGAGGCGCCGTTGGACCCGGCGCCGGGCCTGGCAGATCTGGACGCGCTGGTGTCGGCGACTCGGGACGCGGGCGTGCGCGTCACGGTGCACGTTCTCGGCCCGCGCCGCCCGCTCCCGCCCGAGGTGGACCTCGCGGCGTACCGCATCGTCCAGGAGTCACTCACCAATGTCGTGCGTCATGCCGGGGTGAACGAGTGCGCGGTGACCGTGGACTTCCGGCCGGAGGAAGTCGTCCTGGGCATCACCGACGAGGGCCGCCGCGGCTCGGACCGCCCGGTCACGGGCGCGGGATACGGCATCCCGGGGATGCGGGAGCGGACCGCCCTGCTCCGCGGCACCTTCACCGCGGCACCCCTCTCCGGCGGCGGCTTCCAGGTCCGGGCGAGCCTGCCTGTCCCCGACGAAGTCGCGCCCGTGATGGAGCAACCATGACCGTCGTACGCGTCGTCCTCGCCGACGACCAGCCTCTGGTCCGCAGTGGTCTGCGCGTGCTCATCGCGGACGCGCCGGACATCGAGGTCGTGGGCGAGGCGGGCACGGGGGCGGAGGCGGTGCGGCTGGCCGCGGAGGTGCTGCCCGATGTGGTGGTCATGGACATCCGGATGCCCGGCATGGACGGCATCGAGGCGACGGGCCGCATCACCGCCGCGCATCCCCGTACCCGGGTCCTGATGCTGACGACGTTCGACGACGACGAGTACGTCTACGGTTCCCTGCGGGCCGGGGCGTCCGGGTTCCTGGTCAAGGACATGGAGCTGGACGCGATCCTCGGCGCGGTCCGGGTGGTCGCGGGCGGCGACGGCCTGATCGCGCCGAGTGTCACGGGCCGGCTGATCGCGGAGTTCGCCGCGCGTCCCGAACAGCGGCGCCCGAAGCGGGAGCTGACGCAGATCACGGAGCGCGAACGCGAGGTGCTGACGCTGGTCGGCCGCGGCCTGTCCAACGCCGAGATCGCCACGGACCTGTTCATCAGCACGGCCACCGCGAAGGCACATGTGTCGCGGCTCCTCACGAAGCTGGGGGCGCGCGACCGCGTCCAGCTGGTGATCATCGCGTACGAGACGGGGCTTGTGTCGCCCTCGGGCTGAGCCACTCGGAGCGGCCGCGCGAGCCCCCGGGCCGGCTCACGCCGCCCGCCGTCCCCACGCCGTGCCCACCAGGACGAGCGCGGCGCCCACGAGGCCGGGCAGGCCCAGGTGTTCGCCGCCCAGCGTGATGCCGGCCACTGCCGCCCACAGCGGCTCCGTGCCGAGCAGCAGGCTGACGCGGGACGGGGAGCTCCTGCGGACAGCCCACATCTGGACGAAGAACGCGAAGAGTGTGCAGAAGACCGAGAGGAAGAGCAGGCCTGCCCATGCGCGCGGCCCGAAGCCGGCGGCCGTCGACCAGGGCGCGTCGCCCGTGCCCGCGGCGGCGAGGAGGGCGAAGAGGAGGACCGCCGTGCCGAGTTGAACGGTGGTCAGGGAGAGGGAGTCGGCGTCCTGGACGGCCCTGATCCGGGCCATGGCGAGGACGTGCACCGTGCGGGCCAGGGCGGCGAGCAGGATCAGGAGGTCGCCCGGTGAGGGCGCGGTGAGGCCGCCGCCCTGGGTGAGCAGGACGACGCCGAGGAGGGAGAGGGCGGCGGCCGCGAGGAAGCCGCGGGAGGGCGCGCGACGCAGCAGAGCCGATTCGGCGAGCGGCGTGAAGATCATCGTGAGGCTGATGATGAGGCCCGCGTTGGTCGCGGAGGTGTGCACGACCCCGTATGTCTCCAGGAGGAAGATTCCCCCGAGGATCAGCCCGAGCACTCCCGCTCCACGCCACTGCGCGGGCCGCAGCGCACGCAGCCGCCGCCGTCCCACGGCGACGAGCGCCGGCAGGACGAGGGCGAAGCGCAGGACGAGGACCGCGATGACGGTGTGCGAGGTCGTGACGCCCTTGGCGGCGAGATAGCTCGCACCCCAGACGGCCGCGACGAGCAGTACGGGCAGATCGGTGAGCCAGGCGGGGCGGGGCGCACGCACGGCGGGTGCGGTGAGCGTTGACACGTACGGGCCTCCAACACGGCGTGCGGTGTGGAGACTTCTGCGGCTCGCACCTGAGTGCCCTCACCGTATCCGCGCGTGATCACCGGGGGTAGGGCGGTCTCACACATCGGGCAGCGACGAACCGGTCGCGCCACGGAGCGCCTGCCCGGAACAGTCATGACCGGCAGGGCGGCCCTGGTGACCGGCGGCAGCCGTGGGATGAGTCTGAGGCGCACCGGGGCTGTCCACCCGGTGCGCCTCAGGCCTCAGGTCCGCTCAGGAGGGGGGCTCAGCCGCCCAGCTCCTGGTGGCGGGCCGCAAGTTCCGCCTCGCCGTCCGTGGTCAGCGAACCGAAGAGGCGCAGGCGGGAGAAGCCGCCGTCGGGGTAGATGTCGATGCGGACCTGCGAGCCGACCACCGGGGCGTCGAGGACGAAGCGGTGGTTGGTGTCGGGCTGCAGGCGGGTGCGGGGCAGGAACTCCTGCCATTCGGCGTCGTCGGAGGCGCGGACGGACAGCGAGGCCCAGCCGGCCGAGTTGCCCTTGAGGTAGGCGGTGTCGATCTCGATCGCGCGGATCGAGGACTCGGCGACGAGCTGGTAGTTGATCCAGTCGTTGCCGTTGTCGCGGCGGCGGGCCGTCTCCCAGCCGTCGTCCATCTTGCGGGAGCGGCCCGGGTTGATGGTGTTGACGGGCGAGGAGTAGAAGCGGTTGGAGGCGTCGAGCACCTGCCCGCCGTTCTCCAGGGCGACCACGTCGAAGGAGCCGAGGGCGGCGAGCCACTTCGGGTCGGGGACGACCTCGCCGTACACCCGCAGCCGGGCGATACCGCCGTCGGGGTGCTGGTTGACGCGCAGGTGCGTGAAGCGCTGCTCGGTGGTGACCTCGAAGCCGTTGGCCGCGTGGCCGCCGACGGCCGTACGGGGGACGATGGTCGTCCACTTGACGCCTTCGGCGAGGAGCTCGTCGGGGGTGGGCGCGAGGGAGCCCTCCCAGTTGACGGCCTCGATGGAGACGGCCTGCGGCATGTTGCCGCGGAAGTGGGCGGTGTCCACGACGATGCCGCGGATCACGCCGGGGGCGCCGAGGCGGACGAGCGCCCAGTCGTGGTCCTCGGCGGTCGGCCAGGGCTGTTCGGCCGAGACACCGCGGCGGCGGCGAGTCTCCCAGCCGTCCATGACCTTGCCCTTGTGGCCGAAGTGCTCGGGGTCGAACTCGGGGGCCTCGGGCACCAGGAGGTTCTCGCGCTGGGCGAAGAACTCGTCGTTGGCGGCGATGACACCGGCGCCGAGGGTGCGGTCGGCGAGGTTGGCGTGATGCGTGAACGGCAGGTCCGCGCTGCGGTAGTCGGCCCAGGGGTCGCCGCCGCCGTACGGGTTCGCGTTGCCGGTGAACGAAGGGATCGATGCAGGGGTTGACGCCACGGTGTCAGTTGTTCCTTTCGAGAAGGCGGCCGGCGGGCTCGGTGAACGCGCCGTCCGCGTAGATGCGCTCGCCGCGCAGCCAAGTCGACTTGACGACACCGCTGAGGGTCTTGCCCGCGTACGCAGTGACCTTGTTGCGGTGCTGCAGCCGGGCCGCGTCGACGGTGAAGCTCTCCTCCGGGGCGAGGATCGCGAAGTCGGCGTCGCGGCCGGCCTCGATGGCGCCCTTCTGGCCGAGACCGACCAGGGCGGAGGTGCGCGCGGACATCCAGCGCACCACGTCGTCGAGGCTGTGGCCGCGCTTCTTCGCCTCGGTCCAGACGGCCGCGAGGCTGAGCTGGAGACCGGAGATCCCGCCCCATGCGGTGGCGAAGTCGTCCGTCTTGAGGTCGGCGGTGGACGGCGAGTGGTCGGTGACGATGCAGTCGATGGTGCCGTCGGCGAGGGCCTGCCACAGGAGGTCCTGGTTGGCGCCTTCGCGGATCGGCGGGCAGCACTTGAACTCGCTGGCACCGTCGGGGACTTCCTCGGCGGTGAGCGTGAGGTAGTGCGGGCAGGTCTCGACGGTGAGCCGTACGCCCTCGGCCTTGGCGGCGGCGATGAGCGGCAGGGCGTCGGCGGAGGACAGGTGCAGGATGTGGATACGGGCGCCGAGGCGCTTGGCGGTGTCGATCAGCCCCTGGATCGCCACGTCCTCACTGACGCGGGGCCGGGTCTGCAGGTAGTCGCCGTACTTCGGGCCGCTGAGGCTCGGGGCCGCGTCGAGTTCGGCCGGGTCCTCGGCGTGCACGATGAGCAAGCCCCCATCAGCACCGAAGCCGGCGATCTCGCCCATGGAGGCGGCGAG
The DNA here is from genome assembly GCF_047779955.1 of Streptomyces lothianensis. Lineage (NCBI taxonomy): Bacteria > Bacillati > Actinomycetota > Actinomycetes > Kitasatosporales > Streptomycetaceae > Streptomyces > Streptomyces lothianensis. The sequence goes on from NZ_JBLMKT010000076.1 coordinate 51,403, forward strand.
CTGCTCACCGTTCAGGTGCGGGAACTCGTCGACTCCGGAGGGGGAGAGGAAGCACTTGAAGCCGTAGACGCCGGCGTCGTGCAGGGGCCGGAGGTCCTTGACGTTGTCCGGGAGCGCGCCGCCCCAGAAGCCGATGTCGATGTGCGCCTTGGCGGCGGCGACTTCCTGCTTCGTACGGAGGCCCGCGACCGTGGTGGTCGGCGGCAGGGAGTTGAGCGGCATGTCCACGAGCGTCGTGATGCCACCGGCCGCGGCCGCGCGGGTGGCGGTCCAGAAGCCCTCCCACTCGGTACGGCCGGGGTCGTTCACGTGGACGTGGGTGTCGACGATGCCGGGCAGGACGACATGGTCCCCGAAGTCCTCCAGGCGGGCGCCGGCGGGCACCTCGGCCTCGTGGGCCTCGACGGCGACGATCTTTCCACCGGAGACGGTGACCGATGCGGCCTTCGTTCCCTCAGGCGTGACCACCCTGGTCGAGCGCACCACCAGTTCCACGTCGGACACCCTCACCCTCGCTTCCGTAGAGCCTGCATCCGGATCTTCCGCTCCGTGGAGCGCGCGCCGGATCTTCCACCGCTCTTCCGCAGTACGGAAATTCAACGGTCTGTTGAACGGAGTCTCACCCCGGCGTGGCGGCCCGTCAACCCCCTCCCGGCGGAACCGCGGGACACCCGAAGCCGGATTGGAGGTTTCCATAGAGCGGAAACCGAATTTCATACTACAGAATGGATCAAGGCACAATCGATACCGGGCCCGATTGTGGGAAGGCATCGCCCGCAGCCGGACAAACAGCCACCTAGCGGCCACTCTCGCACCGGAGGCGCCGGGCGATGCCCGGCACACCGGCGCTAAGCTGCACTTTCCTGCCCGCACGAAAGGACCGCGCCGTGCCGACGTCCAGCGCCAGCACCACCGACTCCAAGGCCGCCGCCCCGACTGGCGGTGTCCAGTCCCTCGAGCGCGCCTTCGATCTGCTCGAGCGGATGGCGGACGCGGGCGGTGAGGTCGGCCTCAGCGAGCTCTCCGCCACCAGCGGACTGCCCCTTCCGACCATCCACCGCCTGATGCGCACCCTGGTGGCCTGCGGCTATGTCCGGCAGCAGCCCAACCGCAGGTACTCGCTCGGCCCCCGTCTGATCCGCCTGGGCGAATCCGCCTCGCGGCTGCTCGGCACCTGGGCGCGCCCCTATCTCGCGCGCCTCGTCGAGGAGACCGGCGAGACCGCGAACATGGCGCTGCTCGACGGCGACGAGATCGTGTACGTGGCGCAGGTGCCCTCCAAGCACTCGATGCGCATGTTCACCGAAGTCGGCCGCCGCGTCCTGCCGCACTCCACGGGCGTGGGCAAGGCGCTGCTCGCGCACACGCCGGCCGAGGACGTACGGGCGCTGCTCGCGCGCACCGGGATGCCGGCCGCCACGGAGAAGACCATCACCACGCCCGAGGGCTTCCTCGACGCGCTGGAGGACGTCCGCCGTACGGGTTACGCGGTGGACGACAACGAGCAGGAGATCGGGGTCCGCTGCCTCGCCGTCCCGGTGCCGGACTCCCCCACCGCCGCGGCCATCTCCATCTCCGGTCCCGCGGGCCGGGTGACCGAGGCCGCCACCGACAGGATCGTGCCGATCCTGCAGCAGGTGGCCGCCGAGCTCTCCGTCGCCCTCGCCAACACCGGCGGGAACTGAACCTCTCCTGTCACGTCTTCGGGGGTACGCGGCCGGGCTCGCCGGTCACGTGCCCCTGACGTGCATCCGGGCCCGGGCGCGCGAGACTGCGAGGTGGGGCGTATCGCGTCCGCGTCCCCGGCATCAGCCCGCCGAGCACGATCGCACCGGAGAACACCCATGAGGATCCACATCACCAGCGTCTTCGTCGACGACCAGGCCGAGGCCGAGCACTTCTACGTCGACAAGCTGGGCTTCCGGAAGAAGCACGACATCCCGCTGGGCAACGCCCGCTGGCTCACCGTCGTCTCGCCGGAGGCCCCCGAGGGCACCGAGCTGCTGCTCGAACCGAGCGACCACCCCGCCGTCCGCCCGTACAAGAACGCCCTGGTCGCGGACGGGATCCCGGCCGCGCAGTTCCAGGTCGACGATGTGCGCGCCGAGTTCGAGAAGCTGCGCGAGCTCGGGGTGCGCTTCGTCCAGGAGCCGGTCGAGATGGGGAACGTCACCGCGGCGGTCCTCGACGACACCTGCGGCAATCTGATCCAGATCGTCCAGATGCACTGACCGGGAGCGCCACCCGCGCGGCGCGGGCGGTGCTCCCGGGTCTCGGTGTCACTGCCGGGTCTCGGTGTCACTCCCGGGTCTCGGTGTCACCCTTCGGGGTCGGCCGCCATGGCGTTCCGCCAGACCGTCACATCGAGCTTGACGTAGTTGCTCTGATCGGATTCCGGAGCCCGCCCGTTGTACTTGATCAGACCGATGTGCCCGGCCGTGGTCAGCAGGCAGATGTGGCTGCCCCTCGCCACGTTGCTGAGGTTGATCGTCGAGGTGTACCGGGTCTCCGACCTGCACGTCTCAAGCGTGGGTTCCTGGGCATCGGTGAGCAGGATGTACTTGTTCTTGCGGCTCGTCTCGAGCTGGAAGTCGCCATAGCCGTCGAAGACGATGTCCTGCCGGCCTTCGGTGTCCCCGTCGGCCGGCTTGACCGGCTTGTCGGCAAGGCTGAGGCGATAGCCGCTGACCAGGTCGATGCCCTTGTAGATCTGCGGCTCCGGGTCCTGCACGACACCGGTGCCCGTGCCGTCGTCCGCACTGGGGCTCGCCCCGCCGGTGGGTTCCTCGCCGGGTTCCCCGGTGGCCGGATCATCGTTCGCCGGATCGTCCGTGGCCGGGTCCTGATCTTCACCGGACGGCGTGGACTGCCCGCCACCCGCCTGCTGGTCCTGCTCGCCCTTGGGGTCCTCCTTGAGCAGCACATACGTGCCCACGGCTCCCCCGGCGCCGAAGACGAGGGCGGCGATGGCCACGGCGAGGAGGGTGCGGCCCTTCTTCCGCTTCCGCGGCGCCGCGGGCTGACTCCCGTGCGCGGCCGCCGGCTGCTGGTGCATGGGGTGGCCGCCGCCCTGCGGGCCGGGCGCGGGGTGAGCACCGTAGCCGCCCGGCGCGGGCTGCTGGAGCGCCGCCGTGTCGTACGGCGACGGCCCGAATCCGGGCGGCGGGGTCCCCGGGCCCTGCACCTGGGTGGCGGGCGCGGTCTGCGGGTGACCGGCGGCGGCCGGGGTCGGGGGCGGGGTGTGCTGCTGTGCGGCGGACTGGCCGGGCGGCGGCGTGTGCTGCTGTGCGGCAGGCTGCTGCGGCGGCGGGGTGTGCTGCTGGGCCGCGGGCTCACCGGCGCTCGGCTGCGGCGCGGCGGGAGTCGCCGCCGCGGACGCCGAGGGCACGTCCTGCTGTACGGGGGTGACCTGGCCCGGCGTGGAGGCGCCCGGAGCCGGGCCGGAACCGGCCTCGGCGGATGCGGGCGGCGCACCCGCAGGAGCCGGCGGAACAGCACTCGCAGCCGCACCCGGGGCAGGTGGCTGCACGGGCGCGGCGGGCTGCCCCACGGCCGGCGCCTGCGCGGGCGCCGGCGGCTGGGCCGGGACCGCGGGCGACTGCCCGGGGGCGG
>NZ_JBLMKT010000005.1:0-48752 GCF_047779955.1 Streptomyces lothianensis
CGAACCGACCCTCAAGAACACCACGAACTACTTGACGTCAGTTAGGAACTCAACGCCCACGCCACCCGTCCCCGGCGGACCCGCTACCAGCTGGTCTTCCGCTCCAGCTGCCACATCATCATGATCGTCGACGGGTCGAGGGCGCGTTCACCGCCCGCGATCTCCTCGCTCGTCGCGATGTACTGCTTGCCCTGCCACAGCGGCAGCAGCCGGGCGTCCTCGACCAGGATGCTCTGCGCGCGCTCGAAGGCCTCGTTCACCGCGCCCCGGTCGCTCTGGCGCCGCGATTCGGGCAGCAGCTTGTCGGTGATCTCCGGGGCCGGATACGGCGTACCGAGCGCGTTCTCCTCGCCGACGAACGGCGCGATGAAGTTGTCGGGATCGGGGAAGTCGGGGAACCAGCCGCGGCCGAACACCGGGTACTCGCCCTTGCGGTATCCCGCCTCGTACGTCTTCCAGGGCCGGCTCTTCAGCTTCACCTCGAACAGGTCCGAGCCGTCCAGCTGCCGCTTGAGCTCCTCGAATTCCGGCTTGGTGCCGGAGCCGTAGCGGTCGGTGGTGTACCAGAGCGTCAGCGGCACCTTCTGGTGGATGCCCGCGTCGTTGAGCAGCTGCTTCGCCTTCTTGACGCTGGGCTTGCCGAAGGCGTTGAAGTAGCCCGCGCGGTGGCCGGTGATGCCCTTCGGCACCATCGAGTACAGCGGTTCGACGGTGCCCTTGTAGACCGTGTGGCTGATCTCGGCCCGGTCGACGACCTGCGCCACGGCCTTGCGCACGGCGGGATCGCGGGTCCAGCGGTTCTTCTCGGTGAAGACGAGGTAGCGGATCTCCATGCCCGCGCCCTCGACGAGCCGGAGCCCGGAATCGGCCTGCTGGGCGTCCAGGGCCACGATGTCGGAGGGGTCGAGGCCGCGGAAGGTCAGATCGAGCTCCTCGGCCTTGAGCGCGCGCACCATCTCCTTCGAGACCTTGAAGTACTTGATGGTGACGGCCTGGTTCCTGAGCTCGGCCGGGCCCTTGTAGTGCGGATTCTCCACCAGGACCGACTCGACGGGTCGGTCGTCGTCGTCGAGGTTGTACGCCTCGAGCAGGTACGGGCCCGAACCGTTGATCGTCCGTCCTTCGCGCACGTCGTCGGCCGGGTAGTCGTCGGGGTCGACGATCGACATGGCGGGGGTGGCGAGCACGAACGGGAAGGTCGCGTCGGACCTGCTGAGGTGGAAGATCACCTCCTTCTCGCCCTTGACCTCGACCTTGTCGAGGCTGTTGAGCAGCGCGGACGGACCGCCCTTGACGTCGATGGTGCGGATGCGGTCGATGGAGTGCTTCACCGCGGCCGCGTCCATCGCATCGCCGTCGGAGAACTTCATCCCGTCCCGGAGCACGCAGCGGTAGGTCTGCTTCGCCTCGTCGGTGAACTCGCAGCTCTCCGCGGCGTCGGGCTCCGGCGCGACCGCGCCTGCGGGAAAGCTCACCAGGGTCTGGTAGACGTTCCGGAACAGCTCCCAGGAGCCGTCCCAGGCGGCCGCAGGATCCAGAGTGCTCGGCGCACTCATGGTGCCGACGACGATGGGTTTCTCCTCGTCGGCGCCCCCGGAGGACACCAGTCCGCATCCCGCCACGAGGGATATGGATGCCATGGCCACAGCCGTACGCAGCATCGGGGCCCGGTTGAACACGTGCACGCTCCTCGCTCGGACATGCCAGAGTCGGGCGACCATATCGCAGTGCCCCGCCGCTTCGACCGGGGGGAGCGGCGGGGCACTTGAGCGTGATTCCGCTTATCCGCGTACGTCGCTTACGCGGTCTCGCGGCGGGTTCGTCAGCCGACGCCCGCATTCAGGAAGATTCCGCCGTCCACGACGAGCGTCTGACCGGTCACCCAGTCCGACTGCGCGGAGGTGAGGAAGGCGGCGGCGCCGCCGATGTCCGAGGGCACACCGAGACGGCCCAGCGGATAGGCCGCGGCGGCCTCCTCCTCGCGGCCCTCGTAGAGGGCCTGGGCGAACTTCGTCTTGATCACCGCGGGGGCGATCGCGTTGACCCGCACCAGCGGCGCGAACTCGTGCGCCAGCTGCGCCGTCAGGTTGATCATGGCGGCCTTGCTCATGCCGTACGCGCCGATGAACGGCGAAGGGGCCACGCCCGCGACGGAGGCGATGTTGACGATCGCCCCGCCGTGCTCGGACTGCCAGGCCTTCCAGGTCTGCTGGGCGAAACCGAGCGCCGAGATCACGTTGGTCTCGTAGACCTTGCGCGCGACGTTCAGGTCGAGCTCCGCCATGGGGCCGAACACGGGGTTCGTACCGGCGTTGTTGACCAGGTAGTCGACCCGGCCGTACGCCTCCATGACGCGCGCGACCGTTTCGGCCTGGTGCGCCTCGTCGGCCGCCTTGCCCGCCACGTACATGGCGCGCTCGGTGCCGAGCTGCTCGACGGCCTCCTTCAGCGCTTCCTCGCCCCGGCCCGTGATGCACACACGGTCACCGCGCGCGACGAGCGCCTCGGCGACGCCGTATCCGATGCCGCGGCTGCCGCCGGTGACGAGCGCGACCTTTCCGCTGTCCTGCACTGTCATGTCTCTCCTCCGTCCGGTGCTAGTCGAGCGGCCCGCCGGCCACGTACAGGACCTGGCCGGAGACGAAACCGGCCGCCTCGCCCGTGAAGAAGGCGATGGTGTTGGCGATGTCGTCCGGGTTGCCGACGCGCTGCACGGGGATCATCGCGGCGGCCGCGTTCTGGAAGTCCTCGAAGCCCATGCCCACGCGATCGGCGGTGGACTTGGTCATCTCGGTGACGATGAAGCCCGGGGCCACGGCGTTGGCGGTGATGCCGAACTTGCCGAGCTCCTTGGCGAGGGTCTTGGTGAAGCCCTGCAGGCCGGCCTTGGCGGCGGAGTAGTTGGCCTGGCCGCGGTTGCCGAGCGCGGAGGACGAGGAGAGGTTGACGACGCGGCCGAAGCCCGCGTCGACCATGTGCTTCTGGCAGGCCTTCGTCATCAGGAACGCGCCGCGCAGGTGCACGTTCATGACCGTGTCCCAGTCGAGGGCGCTCATCTTGAAGAGCAGGTTGTCGCGCAGGACGCCGGCGTTGTTGACCAGGATCGTCGGCGCGCCCAGCTCCTCGGCGACCCGCGCGACGGCCGCCTCGACCTGCGCCTCGTCGGCCACGTCGCAGCCGACCGCGATGGCCTTGCCGCCGGCCGCGGTGATGGCCTCGACGGTGTCCTTGCAGGCCGCCTCGTCGAGGTCGATCACGGCGACGGCGCGGCCCTCGGCCGCCAGGCGTACGGCCGTGGCCGCGCCAATGCCTCGTGCGGCGCCGGTGACTACGGCGACGCGCTGCTCGGTGGTGGACATGCTGGTTCTCCTCGCCCTCGGGGGTGCGGCTCTCCTGCGGCTGCTGCCCTGCTCCACGATCACTACATGAGCGACCGCTTAGTACCTTCAGCAGACGAGACGCTAGAAGCCCTGGCACCCGGTGTCAACGGCCCGCAGATGCCAGGGCTTCACATCACAGCCGCGCACCGCCCCGGTCGGCACGCCGCGCGTACGCCGTTCAGCGCACCAGGAGGTCGAGCAGCCGCTCCGTCTCGGCCTCGGGGTCCGCGGTCAGGCCGGTGTGGACGGGTCCGGGCTGCACGACTGTCGAGCGGGGCGCGATCAGCCAGCGGAAGCGCTGGCCGGGGTTGTCCCGCGCCGCCTGGCCCACGGCCTCACAGACCCCTTCGACGGCGCGCAGAGCGGCACGTACGCCCTGCGCGTCGGCCTCGGGATCGAGCGCGCGCAGCTTGGCCTCGTCGAGGTGAGTACGGGCCGCCACGTACGACCGGGCGCGGCAGTAGACGACGACGCCCGCGTTGAACTGCTCCCCGCGCTCCACCCGCGGCACCACACGCAGCAGCGCGTACTCGAACACATCCCGCCCGCTCACGTCCGCGCTCTCCTCGGCCTGCTCCCGCCCGGTCCGTTCACTCCCCCCGCTCCCTTCCCGCCCGCTCACCACGACTCCCTCCAGCCCGTCGACTGCGACAGTTCGGCCCGTTCGCCGAGCGTGATCCGCTCCTCGAGCCCCTGCACGCGGCCGAGCAGCGTGCTCGCGTACGCGCGCCGTACGGCGTCCGGTGCGTCGAAGCCGGGCTCGTCGACCAGCCACTCCTCCGGTACGTCGGCGGCGCATTCCAGCAGCAGTTCCTCGGTGATCCGGGGAGCGAGCTCCGCCGCCGCGGCCTTCACATCCGGGCCGAACGGGGCGAGCGCGTGCTCCGAGGCGTCGTACGACCGGGCGGCCGAGGCCTCGGCTCCGCGCCAGTTGTGGTGCCAGATCATCGAGGCGCCGTGGTCGATGAGCCACAGTTCACCGCGGGCGACGAGCAGGTTCGGATTGCGCCAGGAACGGTCGACGTTGTTGACCAGCGCGTCGAACCAGACCACACGCCCGGCCTGCGCGGCCGAGACCTCATAGGCGAGCGGGTCGAAACCGATCGCGTGCGACAGGAACTCCATGCCGAGGTTGAGGCCGCCGCTCGACTTGAGCAGCCCCTGCACCTCCTGGTCCGGCTCGCCGAGGCCGATCACCGGATCGAGGTCGATCCGCGCGAGGCCGGGCACCCGCAGGCCGATCCGGCGGGCCAGCTGCCCGCAGATCACCTCGGCGACCAGCGTTTTGCGGCCCTGGCCCGCACCGCTGAACTTCAGGACGTACAGCCCGAGATCATCGGCCTCGACAAGCCCGGGGAGCGAGCCTCCCTCACGCAGGGGCGTGACATAGCGGGTCGCCACAACCTCTTTCAGCACTTTCCCAGGCCACCCATCTCTTCGGCCTCGCTGTCCGTGGACGGCTTCCTCGGGACGTACGAGGCGGGAATCGCCGGTCGTCGGCGCCCCTCGCGGCCGGCCGCCGGCAGGAAGTGAGCATAGTAACCAAGGGTGATCGCGGGCGAGGAGCGGCGAGGCGTGCCCGCGCCGCCGCACCGAGGTCGTCGGGTGGCGTCGGCCCAGCGATGGCGCGGATGTGTGCGGGCCCGCACAGTGGGATCGGGGGATGGTTTCTTCGTGATCGAAGGAGTCGGCTGTGGGCGTCGGCCTGGAGCGACTGGCGGTGGTTCCGTTGGATGCCGAAGCCGCCCGAGACCGGTCCCTGACCGGGCCGAAGGCGGCGAATCTCGCCCGGGCCGCGGCTGCCGGGCTCCCCGTCCTGCCCGGGTTCGCGCTCGTGCCGGCCGAGCCGCCGTCCGGTCATCCGTACGGGCTGTCCGTGGTGCGCGAAGCCTGGCGGGAACTGGCCGGCACCGACGGCCGCCCCCTGGTCGTACGGTCCTCCTCGGCGCATGAGGACACCACCGATTCCTCCATGGCCGGGCTCTTCGCCTCCGAGCTCGACGTACGCGGCTGGGACGGCTTCCTGGCCGCGGTGGGCAAGGTGCTCGACTCGTCCCGCCGGGCCCGGGCGCCCGGGCATGCCGGGGCCGAGGCGTCGGGCGGCATGGCCGTGCTCGTGCAGCCCATGGTGCGCACGGCCGTGGGGGGCGTCATGTTCGGCGCGGACCCGGTCGCGGTCCGTGCGGACCGCATCCTGGTCAGCGCGGTGCGCGGCGGGCCCCAGCAGCTGCTGGCGGGCAGGGTGCAGGGCGTCCGCTACCAGCTGACCCGGCACGGCAGACTGCTCGCCTCCGAGCCTCGCGAGCACCGTCGCGACAGGCTGCTCGGACAGCGTCGCACCTGGCGCCTGGTGCGGCTGGCCCGGAAGGCGGAGCGGGTGTTCGGCGGGCCCCAGGACATGGAGTTCGGTTTCGACACCGCCGACACCCTGTGGCTCTTCCAGGCGCGCCCGATCACCGCCACGGCCCGGGTGGCCGCTCGGGGTGCCAGGCTGCTGGGCCCCGGCCCCGTCGCCGAGACCTTCCCCGGAGTCCTCCAGCCACTGGAGGAGGACCTGTGGCTGGCGCCGATGTCCCACGGACTGACCCTGGCGCTGGACAGCGTCGGCACCACCCCCCGTCGCGTGCTGCGCACCGTGCCTCCGGTCACCACCGTCGCCGGGCGGGCGGCCGCCGATCTGAGGCTGCTGGGAGCGGTCCCCTCCGCCCACCCGCTCCTCGATTTCGTCAACCCGCTGCCCGGGGCCCGCCGCGCCGCCGCGGCTTGGCGGGTGGGCCGGCTCAGGAGCACACTGCCGCTGCTCGCGGTGGACCTGATGGCCGACGTCGACCGCGAGCTGGCCCAGGTCCCCTGCCCGAGGGAGATGCTGTCCGGGCAGATACTGGCCGCCCTGACCTGGGGACGCAGCGTCCTGTCGGCGTTGCACGCCCAGGAGTCCCTCGCCGGCTCGCTGAGCGGGCAGGGGGGCGGAGGCACCGCCGTCGGTGAGGCCCTTGCCGTGCTCGCCGAGGGGCGGGCGCAGGGCACGCCCGATGCGGAGCTGCTGACCCGCCACCCCGTTCTGCTCTCCCTGCTGCCGCCTTCGCTCGAGCGCCCCCACGGGCTGTCGCGGCGGACCGGCTGGACCGGGGCGCCACGTGGCGTCGAGACACTGCCCGTACGCGAGGGCCTGCGGCTGCGCATCCGATGGGTCCAGGAGATGCAGGCGAGCCTGGTGCGTGAGTACGCCGACCGGCTCAGGGCCGCCGGCCGCTGCGACGGGCTGAGCCGGCTGTCCACGCTGCGCTGGCCCGAACTGGCCGACCTGCTGGGCGGGGCGCCGTGGACGCCCGGTTTCGACACGCGCGAGCCCCGGCCGCAGTCACCGCCGCTGCCCGCCGTCTTCCGGCTGTCGCCGGACGGCCTCCCGGTCGCCGCGCCGGTCGGGGACCGCGGCAGGGACGACGACCGCGTCACCGGTCAGGGCGCGGGCGGCGGCTACGGCACGGGCACGGCCTGGCACCGCCGTGGCCCCCGGCCCGGGCACGCCGTTCTGGTGGTCCGGACGCTGGATCCCGCGCTGGCCGCCGAGCTTCCCGAGCTGAGCGGACTGGTCGCCGAGACGGGCAGTGTCCTGTCCCACCTCGCCGTGCTCGCCCGCGAGTACAACGTGCCCACGGTCGTCGGCGTACCCAACGCCGTCGAACGCTTTCCGCAGGGCTGCGAGCTGACCGTGGACGGCACGGGCGGCACGGTCGGCCCCGTGGACACGGGAGCGGAAGAGGACGCCGCATGAAATACATCAGCTACCTCGCGGGAGGCGTGGCCGCGGCAGCGGCCGCGGCCTACCTGTTCGTGTACCTCTACCGCTGGGAATGGCAGCGCGCCCTGACCAGCGGATTGCTGCTGCTGATCGTCGAGGTCTTCCTGGTGGCCGTGGTCCTGCTCTCCCGGATCGGGCGCCTGGAGCGGCGATTCGACGAGGCGGAGACGCGTGCCGAGGAGGTGCAGCGGCGGCTGCAGCAGAGCCGTGAAGCCGCGCCCGAACGGTTCCGCTGGCTGAGCACCCGCCACCTCGACCGCAGGGACGACGGCAACGACACGTTCGTGTTCGTACCCGTGCTCATGGCCGCAGGCGCCGTACTCTCCGTCGCCGCCTACGTCATCCAGCGTGTCGCGAGCGTCACGGGCCGTCCGCGGGCCGAGCGGGTGCTGGCGGGCCGTCTCGCAAACCTCGCCGCCCCTCCCGGTGGCATTCGCGGGAACGCCCCCGGTATCGAGGACCGCCCCGCTGTTCCCCCCAGCCGGCCGGGGCGCGTGCTCTTCAGGACCGCGGTGGGTGCGGTGGCCACCGCGCTGATCGCCGTCCTCGCCTTCGTCCTCGCCGACGCGGTCCAGACCCACCCCGTCGCGCGTCCCGACTCCGTGGCCAGCACCGTCGTCTTCCGTGTCACGGTGCGCAACACCGACTCCGTGCCGGTCCACGACGGGGCCGCGCGTGACCTCTGGGAGACGTGTCTGCGGGCGACCGGGGCTCCGCGCGAGCACGCGCCCCTGTCCGGCCTGGACGCCAGGGTGTACGCGGGTGTGATCCGTCCCGCGCTGGCCGAACACGACCTGCTGCGGCTGCGGGGCTGCCTGGTGGACACCACGGCCAACCGGGCGCAGGCGGTGATCCTCGGCGAGGGGCAGGCACCACCCCACCGCTGAGCCCCGAAGACCGAGGTCCCTTTTCACCATCTTTATGCCCTGTATCACATTCTGGGGGTATCCAAGTCGATTCTCGCTAGGCTGAGCCGGGACATTTCCCACCCTCGAGGTGTTTCTCCGTGCGTTTTCCCTCCGTGTCCCCGCTCTCCCGTACGCACCCGCTGATCCGCAAGGCCGCGAAGATCGCCATGCTGTGTGTGCTCGGCTACGCGGCTGTCTGGCTCGTCGCCACGCTCGGCATGCTCGGCGTGCACGCCCTGGCCTCCAAGCAGGTCTCGTCGGGCGTACGCGTGGCCGGGATCAACCACTTCAAGTCCGTCGACGACCGGGTGTGGCGGGGATCCGCCCCCCGTCAGGCCGGGTACCAGGAGCTCGCCGCAAGAGGTGTGCACACCGTCATCGACCTGCGAGCCGAGAAGCTCTCCGCCGGGGAACTCGCGGTGCCCCGCAAGGCGGGTCTTGAAGTCCTGCGCCTGCCGATCAGGGACGGGCAGACACCCACCACCGAGCAGGTCGACCGCTTCCTGCAGGCGGTGGAGACCTCGTCCGGTCCCGTGTTCGTGCACTGCGGAGCCGGTGTCGGACGGACCGGCTCCATGGTCTCGGCATACCTGGTGCGTACGGGCGAGGCGACCTCCGCCCAGGCGGCGCTGCGGACTCTCGCGGTGGGCCCGCCCTCGATCGAGCAGGTCTGGTACGTGCTGTCCGCGGACCGGCACGCGGACAGGAACGAGCAGCCGCCCGCCGCGGTCGAAGCGATCAGCCGCCTCCTCGACGCCCCTCGCCGCATCAAGGCCTCGCTCTGACGAGGATCCGACAGGGACCGACGGGAATCGACAGGGACCGACAGGGACCGACAGGGCGATCTGAACCTCAAGCCGCCGCATGGGAGACCGGGGTCATGTGGTCGGTGAACCAGTCGCGTGCCAGTTCGGTGACCTTCTCCAGGGCTCCGGGCTCCTCGAAGAGGTGGGTCGCGCCCGGCACGATCGCGAGCCTGCTCACGCAGCGCAGCCGGGCCTGTGCCTGCCGGTTGAGGTCCAGCACCAGTTGGTCGTGGCCCCCGACGATCAGCAGCGTCGGTGCCGTCACCGCAGGCAGCCGTGGCGCGGCCAGGTCGGGCCTGCCGCCCCGTGAGACCACCGCCGCGATCCGCGCACCCGGTTCGGCGGCGGCCAGGAGCGCAGCGGCCGCGCCGGTGCTGGCGCCGAAGTAGCCGACTGCGCTCCCGTCGGCCTCGGGCAGGCCGCGCAGCCAGTGCGTGGCGTCCGCCAGGCGCCGGGCGAGCAGGCCGGTGTCGAAGACGTTGGCCCGGTCGGCCGCTTCCTCCTCGGTGAGCAGGTCGAAGAGCAGCGTGCCGAGACCGGCGCCGTTGAGCCCGGCCGCCACGATGCGGTTGCGCGGGCTGCGCCGGCTGCTGCCGCTGCCGTGCGCGAACACGACGATGCCGGCCGCCCCGGCGGGCACCGTCAGATGCCCCCGCAGCATCAGGCCCCCTGCCGACACGTCCACCTCGCGGTCCTCGGACACCCGAGCCTCGGTCTCCCCGTCCTCGGGCCGGTCCGAGGACCCGGCCGGACGCGCCTCGGTCCGGCGCGCGGTCGGCGGGCGGCTGATCGCCTCCTGAAGACAGGCGACGACCTCGTCGTCGTCGGTCTGGGAGAAGTCGATGTAGAACTGTCCGACCGCATGGAAGTTCCGCGGGCTGTGCAGGCATACGAACTCGTCGGCGTCCCCGCCCAGGCGTGCCGTCCAGTCGTGCGGGGCCACCGGGACGGCCAGCACGATCCGTGCGGCGCCGCGGGCGCGGGCGATCCGGCAGGCCGCGCGCGCCGTCGACCCCGTGGCCACACCGTCGTCGACCAACAGCACGGCGCGCCCCTCGATCGCGACGGGTGCCCGCCCGCCCCGGTAGCGCCGGGCCCGGCGCTCCAGCACGTCCCGCTCACGCGCCTCGACCCGGCTCAGCTCATCCGCGGTGACCTGCGCTGCGCGCACGACGTCATCGTTGATCACGCGTACGCCGCCCTCGCCGATCGCTCCCATGCCGAGCTCCGGCTGGTAGGGCACGCCCAGTTTGCGCACCAGGCAGACGTCCAGTGGCGCGCCCAGCGCGCCGGCGACCTCCGCGGCGACCGGGACCCCGCCACGGGGCATGCCCAGCACCACCACCTCGGAGCCCTCGAAATGTGCCAACCGGTCGGCCAGCTGCCGGCCGGCATCACGGCGGTCCATGAAGTACACGATCCGACCTCCTCGTCCCCGAAGGCACGGTGAGCAATGCGACGTCTCGTACTTCCATCGTCCTTCCATCGTCGCCGCCTTCGGGGTGGTTCGCGCCCAGGCGGGTGCGGTCAAGGCATCATGCTGCTGGTCACGGCCCGCTCGGGCCGCCCATGCACCAGCAACCGTGAGGTGGAGACCATGCCGTACGACCGCACCGTCAAGCCGGCGGGAACCTTCGAGGAAACGGTGGAAGCCGTCCGCCGCGAGCTGGCGGACCAGGGCTTCGGCATCCTGACCGAGATCGACGTCCAGGCCACGCTCAAGGCGAAACTCGGCCACGACATGGAGCCGTACCTGATCCTCGGAGCGTGCAACCCTCCGCTCGCCCGTCAGGCACTGGACGCCGACCGCTCCGTCGGCCTGCTGCTGCCCTGCAACGTCGTGGTCCGCACCGAGGGCGACCAGGTGGTCGTGCAGGCGATCGACCCCTCCACGATGGTCGCTCTGACCGGCGTCGACGCGATGGCCCCGGTCGCGGACGAGGCGGCCCGCCGCCTCGACGCCGCCCTCGCCCGCCTGATGGAGGGCGGTGCGTGAGCGGTCAGGACACGAGGGCGGACTCCGCCTCCGCCACGGTCCGTTTCACGGCGGGGAAGCTGTCGGGCGTGACCGAGATCGAGTCCAGTCGGGCGCGGACCAGGAGAGCGGTGAATCCGGGGTCGTCGCTGGGGCGCTGCCCGCAGAGGCCGACCGGCCGGCCGGCCGCGTGGGCCCGGGCGGCGAGCACCTCGATGCTGCGGACGACGGCGGGGTCCCGCTCGTCGAAGACGTCGGCCAGGGCCTCGGAGTCACGGTCGATGCCGAGGGTGAGCTGGGTGAGGTCGTTGCTGCCGATCGAGAAGCCGTCGAACCGTGCCGCGAACTCCTCCGCGAGGATGATGTTGGCCGGTATCTCCGCCATGACGTAGACGCGCAGCCCGTTCTCGCCGCGCACCAGCCCTTCCTCCGCCATCACCCCGAGCACCCGGTCGGCCTCGCCGAGCGTACGGCAGAACGGGATCATGACGACGACGTTGGTCAGGCCCATCTCGTCACGGACCCGGCGCAGCGCCCGGCACTCGAGGGCGAAGCCCTCGCGGTAGCCCGGGCTGTAGTACCGGCTCGCGCCGCGCCAGCCGATCATCGGGTTGGCCTCGTCGGGTTCGAACGGGCGCCCGCCGAGGAGTTTGGCGTACTCGTTGGTCTTGAAGTCGCTGGTGCGCACGATGACGGGGGCGGGCCAGCGGGAGGCGGCGATCCTGGCGATGCCCTGGGCGAGCCGGTCGACGAAGTACTGCCCGCGGTCGAGATATCCCTCGGTGAGGCGCTCGATCAGGTGCCGGTCATGGGTGTCGAGGCGTTCGGGGTGCAGCAGCGCCAGCGGGTGGACCTTCACCTGGTGGGCGACGATGAACTCCAGCCGGGCGAGGCCGACACCGTCCGCGGGCAGCCGCCACCAGCGGAACGCGGCCGACGGGTCGGCCAGGTTGAGCATGACGTGGGTCCGGGTGGACGGCAGATCCGCGAGGTCGGTCTGCGTCTCCTCGTACGGCAGTGCTCCCTCGTACACCCGGCCATGCTCGCCCTCGGCGCACGAGACAGTCACCGGCATGCCGTCGTGCAGGAGACGCGTGCCGTCGCCGGTGCCGACGACGGCGGGGACGCCGAGTTCGCGGCTCACGATCGCGGCGTGCGAGGTGCGGCCGCCGTGGTCGGTGACGATCGCGGACGCGCGCTTCATCACCGGTTCCCAGTCGGGGTCGGTGACGGCGGTGACGAGGACACCGCCGGGCGGGAAGCGGTCGAGGTCGACGGGCGCGTCGAGCGCGACGACCGGCCCCTGGCCGATCGCCTCGCCCACGGCGATGCCCTCGACGAGCGGGCCGGGTACGGGGGCGGACAGGCGGCAGTGGCGCAGGGTCGTGGCGCGGCGGCGGGACTGCACGGTCTCGGGGCGGGCCTGGACGATCCAGAGCTCGCCGGTGCGGCCGTCCTTGGCCCATTCGAGGTCCATGGGGCAGCCGTAGTGCTGCTCGACTGCCACGGCCCATTCGGCCAGGACACGCACCTCGGCATCGTCGAGGACGCGCGTACGGCGTTCCGCGTCCGGGGTGTCGACGGTCCGGGTCAGACCGTCCTCGGCATAGACGGCCTTGACTCGCTTCGCCCCGATCCCCAGGTGGATGAGCGGATCGAGCGAGGGGTCCCTGAGGCTCGGCTTGAAGACCGTGTACTCGTCGGGGTCGACCTCGCCGCTGACGACGGTCTCCCCCAGGCCCCGGGCCGCGCTGATCACGACGACCTCCGGAAAGCCGCTCTCCGGGTCGAGGGTGAAGGCGACACCGGCGCCGGCGAGGTCGGAGCGGACCATGAGCTGGACGCCGACCGAGAGCGCGACGGCGAGGTGGTCGTAGCCCAGACGCTCGCGGTAGTCGATCGCCCGGTCGGTGAAGAGGGAGGCATAGCAGCGCCGGCACGCGTCCAGGAGCCGGTCGACGCCCCGAACGTTGAGGTACGTCTCCTGCTGACCGGCGAAGCTCGCCTCGGGCAGGTCCTCGGCGGTGGCGCTGGAACGCACGGCCACGTCGGGGTCTGCCCGCCCGCACTCCTCGGCCAGCCTCCGGTAGGCGCCGGCGATCTCGTCGCGGAGGGACTCGGGCAGTGGTTCGGCGAGGAGCAGGGCGCGGATGCCGGCGCCGACCTCTTCGAGCGGCGCGCCGTCGTGGAGGCGTCCGATCCGCTCCTCGACCGCCGCGCGCAGCCCATGGCCGGCGAGCAGTTCCCGGTACGCGTCGGCGGTGGTCGCGAAACCCGGCGGGACACGGACGCCCGAAGCGCCGAGCCGGGTGGTCAGCTCCCCCAGGGAGGCGTTCTTGCCGCCGACCCGGCCGACGTCCTGTCGGCCGAGTGCGGTCAACGGTACGACTCTGGACTGCGGTTCCCCGATGGCGCTCACGGTGTCCTCCACATCCGCCATGGCGATGGCCGATGCCTCAGTACGGGAGCGGGCGGCCGGAGGGCGTCCGCAGGTCGAGAGGGCTGGGCCGGCGGGGCGGCTGGGGCCGACGGCTGATCCGGATGTGCTGCATCGTCCTCACCTCTTGGGGTCTGGACCGCGGCCCGGGGGGCCGTCGTCCGCCCACCTTCCCGCAGGCAAGGGGGGCCGGCCCAGTGCCGAGAGCATCAATCAGGAGGGCCGGACGGTCCGTATCCGGCCGGACCCGGTCGGCCCCGGTCGGCCCCGTGCGCGGTGCTCACGGTCCCTGTCACCCGGGGCGGCGCCCTCCATGAGCCGATCGGCCCCGGCAAAGGACTCTCGGCCCCTGGGGTCAGCGCACCCCCGGATGCCACGGTGGAGACCGGCCGTCCACAAGCAATCGATCCTGAGGGCTGCGGGATTGCCGGAGGCGGGAGAAGGTGACGAGGGATGAGACACCGCAGCGTCGCGGACCTGATGACCCCCACCGCGGTCAGCGTCGCGCCGGAGACGACGTTCAAGGAGATCGCCCGGCTCCTGGATGAGTACGACATCACGGCCGTGCCCGTGGTCGACGCGGCCGAGCGGCCGCTGGGCGTGGTCTCCGAAGCCGATCTGATCCGACGGCATTACCACGGTGCCGAGGCCGGCACGGCCGGCGCGCTGATGTCGAGTCCGGCCGTCGTGGCTCTGCCCGGGTGGAGCGTGGTGCGGGCGGCCCGTGTGATGGACCGGACGAAGGTCAAGCGGCTGCCCGTCGTCGACGACGACGGACGTCTCATCGGCGTACTCAGCCGCAGCGATCTCGTGCAGCTCTTCCTCCGCCGGGACCGGGCGATCCAGGAGGAGATCGTCGAGGACGTGATCACCCGCACCCTCGGCCTGAGCCCCTCCGCCCTGTCCGTGGACGTCACGGAGGGCCGGGTCACGCTCAGCGGCACGGTCCAAGAGCAACGCCTCATCCCGGTACTGCTGCGGCTCTGCGACAGCGTCGACGGCGTCGTGGCGGTCGTCGACCGCCTCCGGTGCGTTGTCCCTCGGCCGGACAGGGTGGAAGACACCGTTCGGAGCGATCCGCTCCGGCCCGCAGGAGAGGAGAGGCAGTCATGAATCGCCTCGACGGACACCCGGCCCTCATCACCGGCGGCGCCCGCGGCATCGGCGCTGCCGTCGCCCGGACCTTCATCGAGGCCGGAGCCCTGGTCACCATCGCCGACGTTCTCGCCGACGAGGGCCGGGCACTGGCCGAACAGCTCGGCCCTCGTGCGCGCTTCCAGCGCCTGGACGTCACCAGCCCCGAGGAGTGGGCCGCCGCAGCAGCAGCCGCCGAACACGCCCACGGACCGCTGTCCGTCCTGGTCAACAACGCGGGCATCGTCGACTTCGCCACGCTCGTCGGCGCGACGCGGCCCTCACTCCGGGCGGCGGCTGTCACATCGGGGCTCGCTCCCCGTGGGCGGTCGTCCGGTGCATCGGTACGACCGCGACCGGGCAGGAGGCGTGGTGCAGGGCGCGGTGGGCGACCCTGCCGAGTTCGAGGCCCAGCAGGCGGCCCGAGCGGCGCGCGCCGACGACGAGCAGGTCGGCGGTGGCGGACCGCTCGGTGAGCACCCGCCGTGCCGTGCCCTCGACTGTGTTTCGATGGATCCGCACCTGCGGATACTCGCTCGCCGCCGCCTCCAGCGCCTCGTCCAGCGCCTTCGAGGCCCGCTGTTCCAGGACCAGGCCCGTCTCACCTCTGATCAGTGGATGGTCGACGGGATCGTGGGCGGGCCGCCGCCAGGCGCGTACGACGTCGAGTGCCGCGTCGCGCACCGCCGCCTCCCGGAAGGCGAACCGCACGGCGGGCGAGTCCAGGTCGTGGTCGCCGACGCCGAGGACGACGCGTGCGTGGTGCGACTCGAGGCCGGACGCATCCCCGCGCACCACCACGACCGGACCGTGCGCCCGCGCGGCCACGACCAGGCCGACGGAGCCGAGCAGGAGATCGCCGAGTTCGCTGCGGCCGCGGGAACCGACGACCACGAGCATGGCCTCCTGCCCCTCCCTCAGCAGTGCGCCGGTCGCCTCCTCCGAGGTGACCTCGCCCTTCACCGCCAGGCCGGGAGCCCGCCTGCGAGCCCGGTCCTCGGCGCCGCCGACGAGCTTCTCGGCCTCGACGCGACCCGCCGGTCGCTCCGTACTCGCGTCCGGCGCCGCGCCCTCGTAGCGCTCCCAGGGCGAGGCATGCACAATGCGCAGCGCTCGCCCGTGCCGCACGGCCTCGTCGACGGCCCAGTCGAGGGCTCTGAGACTGCCGTCGGATCCGTCCACGCCCACAACGACGGGTGCTTCCATGGTTCCCACTGCCTTCCGGTAGGAGTGCTTCGCTGCCACGCGCCCACCGGCCCCGGCTACTCCATGGGGACGACCGGGCCGCGGGCGGGTGCTGTGGCGATCCGGATTCCGTCATGGCCCCCCTCCTCACCGCGGGACCGGACGGCACCGGCTGTCCCCGGCGGTGGCCCTTCCTCCAGCTTCGGATCAAAGCGGTCCGGCTCGTAGGGGCCGTCCGGCCCGGAATGGGACCGACCGGCACTGCTGCCGGGTGCGGCCACCGCACCAGAGTGGGACGTACGGACCCTGTTCACCGCACCGAAGGGCGAGCGACATGCAACACCGCACCGTCTTCGAAGTGATGACGCACAACGTGGTGACCGCAGCTCCCGGCACCCCGTTCAAGGAGATCGCGCGCCTGCTCGCCGACCACGACATCTCGGCTGTACCCGTCGTGGACGACGCACGGCGTGTCCTGGGCGTGGTGTCGGAGGCCGATCTGCTGCGGGCCACCGCCGAACTCCCCGATCCGGCGGGCCGCTCGGCGGGAGTCCGGCTGCTGTCCCGGGACAGCGGCCTGCCGGACGGGGAGACGGCCACCGATCTGATGACCGTACCGGCCAGCACGGCCGACGCGGGCTGGGGCCTCGTGGAGACCGCCCGCACCATGCGCCGCAAGGGCGTGAAACGGCTTCCGGTGACCGACGACACCGGACGGCTGGTCGGCATCGTGAGCCGATCCGACCTGCTGCGGCCCTTCCTGCGCAGTGACGACGCCATCCGCGACGAGATCGAACACGACGTCCTCGACCGCACCCTGCGGCTCGCCCCGAACGCCGTCCGGGTGGCCGTGGAGGACGGTGTCGTGACCCTCACCGGCCGCGTCGGCGAACGCGCCGACCTGCCCGTGGTCGAGCGGCTGTGCCGGTCCGTCGACGGAGTGGTCGCCCTGCACGCGTCGATCGAGTACGACTACGACAACCTCGCGCTCGACGTGGAACCTCCCCACTGACGCCCGGCGTTCCCTTGACGCCCGGGCGTTCCCTTGACGCCCGGCGTTCCATGGCACCCCGGGAACGCCCGGTCGGGCGAAGATTGCGGTGCGCTTTGAACAGCGTCCGGAGTATGGCCGTACCAGAGGACAGGATTTCGATCGGGGCCGAGCGCCGGCCCACGCGCCGCGGTCCGGTGGCGCGGGATCATCAAGGGGAGTTCATCGGTATGACCGTTACGCAGGAGCCCAGGGACCTCGTCGAGCCCACCGAACCCGAGGCACCAGGGCGAGGCTGCGGCTGTCCGTCCCGGCGTGCCGTCGTCTCCGCGGCGGGTGCCGCGGGCCTCGCCGTGGCGCTCACGGCCTGCGGGGGCTCCGACAGTGGCGGGGATGGCGGGGCCTACTCCTCGCAGACGGACGGGCCCACGGGCACGACATCCGGGGAACCGACGGATGAGGCGTCCGAGCAGCCGACCGAGAGCGGGGCGGGCGGCGGCGAGGAAATCGCCAGGACCTCGGAGATCCCCGAGGGCGGCGGCGCGGTGTTCAAGGACGAAGGCGTCGTGGTCGTACAGCCGACGGCGGGCGACTTCAAGGCGTACACGTCCACGTGCACCCACCAGGGCTGCACAGTGCGCGATGTCGCGGACGGAACCATCAACTGCCCGTGCCACGGCTCGAAGTTCAGCATCGAGGACGGAAGCGTGAAGGGCGGCCCGGCGCAGCGGCCGCTGCCCGCCAAGGAGATCACGGTGGAGGGCGAGTCCATCAGGCTGGCCTGAGTCCGGAGGCCGGCCTCCTTGGCCGCCTGACGTAGCGGTGGGGGCGGGGCGGCGCCACCCGCTCGCCCTGCCCCGCCCCGCCCGGCCTCAGCGCCTCCAGACGTCGAGGATCTCGTCGGTGGTGGTGACCGTGGAGACCAGGGCGAGGGTGTTACGGATCATCAGCGGCGTGTAGTCGGCGGGCACTCCGGCCACGGCGTCCTGCGGCACCACGACGCGATAGCCGAGGTTGACGGCGTCGAAGACGGTGTTGGGGACGGCCACGTTCGCCGAGACCCCGGTGACGACGAGGGTGCGGCAGCCGAGGTTACGCAGGAGCGGGTCGACATCGGTGCCGGCCGTCGGAGACAGGCCGTGCAGCCGGCGCACGACAAGGTCCTCTTCGGCGACCTCGACGGGCGGGGCGATCCGTACCGCCTCGGTGCCGGATATCTGCCGGACGGGCAGCCGGGCCACGGCCCGGAACAGGCGCGCGTTGTGGCTGGCGCCCCGCCCGTCCGGCCGCCGTTCGGCCACCGCGTGCATGACCTGCACCGAGGCCAGGTGCGCTGCGTGCACGAGACGGGCGATGTTTCCGAGGGCGCCCGATGTACGGGCCTCCTCGGCCAGTTCGGGCAGTGCGCTCTCCTCGCCCACCACCCCCTGCTGGCACTCGCTCGTGAGCAGTACGGTGAAGGCGGGATCGAGCAGTTCGGCGAGCGTTTCCCCGGCCATCCGGTCCTCCTGGCGCATCGTCGGCCGCTGTCCGGCCCGTGGACCGCGCGAAGTGGGCGTGCGGGACCGCGCGAAGTGGGCGTGAGGCTAACCCCCATTGCGTACGGACGGAAGACACCCCATGATTTTCTGACGCATAGTCAGGATCGGGATCGGCTTCGCGGCCGGAGGGGAACACGGATGACCGTCACACAACGCAGGGGCCGGCGCATCATGATGACGCGCGAGGAACTCGACGCCTTCCTCGCCGAGCAGCGCACCTGCCGGGTGGCCACCGTCTCGGCGGACGGCAGCCCGCACGCCAGCACGCTGTGGTTCGCCTGGGACGGCACCTCGCTGTGGCTGTACTCGATCACCCGGAGCAAGCGCTGGGCGGACCTGCGCGGCGACCGGCGCGTCGCCGTGGTGGTGGACGCCGGCGAGGACTACGGGGAGCTGCGCGGCGTAGAGCTGGCCGGGCGGGTGGAGTTCGTCGGCGAATCGCCGCGGGTCGGCGAGGAATGTCCCGAACTCGAGGCGGTCGAGCGGCAGTTCGCTGCCAAGAACTTCGGGATGGACGAGATGCCGCACGACGGTCGGCATGCCTGGGCGCGCCTCACCCCGGACACCATCGCCTCGTGGGACTTCCGCAAGCTGACGCAACTGCGCTGAACCGCCGGTGCAAGGTGCCGCTCCCGGCCACGGGAACCGCTGCCGGCGCCACGTCGCACGCGACGACCGGCTCCGCGACCGCCGCAAGCCTCACTCCCCCGCCGACCGCCCCGCGACCCGCAGCGCGTCGACCGCCGCCCTGATCGAGGGCCGGCGGTCGGCATCGGTGCGCCACACCGCGTACACATGGCGCGCGATCCGCTGCCGCAGCGGCACGACGCGCACGCCCGAGGGTGTCCGCCCGCGCCCGAGCCGCGGAGTGACACAGACCCCGAGACCGGCCTCCACCATGGCGAGCTGGGTCGCGTGCTCCTCGGCCTGGTGACCGATGTGCGGCTCCACACCCTTGGAGCGCAGCGTGTAGAGCAGCCAGTCCTGGCAGAACGCCCCTTCGGGCCAGCAAATCCATTCGTCCTCGGCCAGCTCCTCCAGGTCGAGCTCCTCACGGTCGGCGAATCGGTGCCCCGCCGGGAGCACCACATCGGCCCGGTCGTCGAGGAGGGAGGCCTTGGCAAGCCCTTCGGGCATGGGCAGCGGCTTGTTGTACCAGTCGAGCACGACGGCCACATCGAGGTCGCCGCGCACCAGCGCCCGCACCCCTTCGGCGGGTTCGAGTTCCCGGGAGCGTACGGCGAGACCGGGATGCGCCGTGCGCAGGGCGGTGAAGGCAGCCGGGAACAGGCCGCGCGCCCCGGTCGGGAAGGCGGCGATCCGCAGTTCGCCCACAACCTGCCCGCGGTGCGCCTCCAGGTCCGACTGCGCGTACTCGACCTGCGAGATGATCCGCGCCGCATGCTCGGCGAGCAGCGCGCCGGCATCCGTGAGCCGCACTCCGCGGCCGTTCTTGGCGATCAACTGCTGGCCGACCTCGCGCTCCAGTTTGGTCAGCTGCTGCGAGACGGCGGAGGTGGTCACGTGCAGCCCTGCGGCGGCCCCGCTCACCGAGCCGTGCCGGGCGAGGGCGTCCAGGGTGCGCAGGCGCTCCAGATTCAGCAACATATAAGCGATGCTAAGCCATCACTCACAGGAAATCTCACTTGTGCTACGAGATCGGCTCAGGCCATCGTGGGGGGCATGGCCACCGTCTCCGCAGCCCGCGCACGCACCCCCGACTCACCGCCCCTCCCATCGCCCCCCTCATCACCCCGGCGCCGCCTCGACTGGCGGCTGCGTTTCGCCGTACTGTCCTTGATCTGGGGCTTCAGCTTTCTGCTCATCAAGGTGGGCACGCACGGGTACGCCCCCTTCCAAGTCACCTTCGGGCGCCTCCTCTTCGGCACCCTGGTGCTCGCCGCGGCGCTGCTCGTACAACGGCAGCGACTGCCCCGGGGCCTGCGCACCTGGGGACATCTGGCGGTGGCCGCCTTCTTCCTCAACGCACTGCCGTTCTCGCTCTTCGCCTACTCCGAGCTGACCATCCCGTCCACGCTCGCGGGCATCTGCAATGCGACCTCTCCGCTGTGGGGCATGGCCCTCTCGATGGTGGCACTCTCCGAGGACCGCCCCACCCGCCGCCGCGTCGCGGGCCTCGGGCTCGGATTCCTCGGTGTGCTCACGGTCCTCGGCGCCTGGCAGGGCTTCCAAGGCGTCGACGCCGCCGGTACGGCGATGGCACTCGGGGCCTCGCTGAGCTATCCGATCGGCTGGATCTACGTGCGCCGCACGCTCGCGGGCCGCAGCGAGTCCCATCTCTCGCTCACGGGCGCCCAGCTGCTCCTCGCCACCGTGCAACTTGCCTTCGTCACCCCGTTGTTCACCTCGACGCCGGACAGTTGGCCGCTGCTGCCACTGCTCGCGGTGGTGGCGCTGGGCGCGCTCGGCACCGGGCTCGCCGTATTGCTGCAGTACGGGCTGGTGGCGGAAGTCGGGCCGACCACCGCGCAGATGGTCACCTACTTCATCCCGGTGATCGCCACTGCGGCCGGCGTGGCACTGCTCGGCGAGTCCCTGGCGTGGTCGACCCCGGTGGGGGCGGTGATCGTGCTCGCGGGAGCGGCACTCACCCAGTCGCGCGCCAGGGGCTGATCCCGCCGGACCCGGGACTGATCCCGTCGAACCCAGGGCCTGATCCCGTCGATTCCAGGGGCTGATCCCGTCGATTCCAGGGGCTGACCCCGTCGAGTCCAGAGGCCGATCCCGCCGGAAACCGTCTCCCGGCCCGGCACCGCCTCAGGTCGCACGCGTCCGGCCCTCACGGCCGCGACCTCCCGACACGGCGTATGCGACGGCCTCGGCGAGCGGCTCGATGTCGGCGAGCGTGAGCGGCGACACCGTGATCCGTACGCCGGGGCCCGCGCCGATCCGGAAGCGCGCACCGGGCGCCACGGCCCAGCCGGACTGCAGCAGACGGGTCACCGCGCCGGTCTCGTCCGCCACCGGCACCCACACATTCATCCCGCTGCGCCCGCTCGCCGCGACACCGCGCCGCTCGAGCGCGGTCACCAGGGCGTCACGGCGCCGCGCATACGCGGCGGCCACCTCGGCCGGCACCAACGCGCCGGAGGTCAGCAGCTCGGCCACGGCGCGCTGCATGATCCTGCTCACCCAACCCGGCCCGAGCCGCTGGCGCCCGAGCACCCGGTCCACGGTGAGCGCGTCACCGGTGAGGACGGCGATGCGGAGGTCCGGCCCGTAGGCCTTGGCGAACGAACGGATCAGCACCCAGCTGCCCTCACCCTCCGTCAGGAGGTGCAGCGGCAGGTCGACGATGCCGTGCCCGTGGTCGTCCTCGACGAGCAGCACCGAGGGGTGTGCGGCGAGGATCTCGCGCAGTGTCCGCGCACGGGCGGCGGAGAGCGCGGCGCCCGTCGGGTTCTGGGCCCGGTTCGTGACGAGGACCGCCCGTGCGCCTTCCCGCAACGCCCGCTCGACGGCCTCCGGGCGAGGCCCCTCGTCGTCGACCGCCATGGGGACGGGCCGCATGCCGAGGGCCGGGATCAGGTCGAGCGGCGAACTCCAGCCCGGATCCTCCACCGCGACAGCGTCACCCGGCCGGAGGCGGGCGGTGAGGACCCGTTCGATCGCGTCGAGCGCCCCTGAGGTGACGGCCAAGGGCCCGGCGGGGATCCCGTCCTCGTCGAACGCGGCCCGTACGCAGGCGTCGAGCTCCGGGTCGAGTGCGGCCTCCCCGTACATCACCGGCCGCCGGTCGTTCCGCGCGGCAGCCGCCGTGAACGCCCCGACGAACGAAGGCAGCAGTGCGGGATCGGGATTGCCCAGGGAGACATCCCGTACGCCCGCGGGCACCTCGATACGGATCGCGTCGCGCGCCGTGCTCGCGGGCCTGAAACGCACCCGACTGCCGCGCCGCCCCGCGGTCTCGATGACTCCGCGCTCGCGCAGCGTCCGGTACGCGGACGCAACCGTATTGGGATTGACTCCGAGCTGTTTGGCCAACTCCCGCATGGGCGGCAGCAGTTCACCGGGCTCAAGGTCCCCGCGACCCACCGCTGCCTCGACCCCGGCCGCAATCTCTGCTGCGCGCCGACCTTCGATCCGGTACTCTCCTAGCACAAAATAAATTATGCACTAGAGCAATGGAGAGCGCAATGAGTGCCGCACCGGACCGCACGGAGACGATGCCTTCCGAGGAGACCGCCGCCGGTGGCTCGTACGCACCGACCGACCGCACGGTCCCGACCCGCTCCAAGGAACGTGCGCACTACGACCGGGAATTGGTCCACTCGATACTTGACGAGACCTACCTCTGCCATATGGGCTTCATCCGCGAGGGCGCCCCCGTGGTCCTGCCCACGCTGTACGCGCGGGTCGGCGAGCGCCTCTACGTGCACGGCTCCACGGGCTCGCGCCCGCTGCGGATGGCGGGCAGGCCCGACCCGGAGCTCGCCGTCTGCCTCACAGTGACGCATGTGGACGGCCTGGTGCTGGCCCGCTCGGCCTTCCACCACTCGATCAACTACCGCTCCGTGGTGGTGCACGGCACCGCCCGCCAGGTCACCGAGCCGGACGAGAAGCGGACGGCCCTGGACGCGCTGGTGGACAACGTGGTGCAGGGCAGGTCCTCCGACTCCCGTCCGGCCGACGCCAAGGAACTGGCCGCCACGGCGGTGCTCCGCCTCGACCTCGCCGAGGTCTCTGCAAAGATCCGTGCAGGCGGCCCCAACGACGAGCCCGAGGACATGGACCTGCCCCACTGGACCGGCGTCATTCCCGCGAGCCGCGCATACGGCGCGCCCATCCCCGCCGAGGATCTGGCGCCCGGCATCGAACTGCCCGCGTATCTGCGCGACTTGTGAGGCATACGGGGCCGCCCGCCGCGGCCGAGGGCGGCCCCGTACCGTTCGGCACGGCCCGCCCCCCACGGCCGCGGCCACGGCCTCAGGCGGCCGCCTCCGTACGTGGACTGCTCCCGGTCTCCGCCACCGCGAGCCCCGCCAGCGCGAGCAGCAGGAGCAGCGTGCCGACGACCGTGGCCGTCGTGAGGCGTTCACCGAAGGCGAGCACCGCGAGGGCCGCCGCACTGACCGGTTCGAGCAGCATGATCACGGAGACGGTGGCCGAGCGGACGGCCGCCGCGCCCGCGAAGTACAGGGCGTAGGCCAGCGCGGTCGGCACGGCCGCCACGTACAGCATCAGGAACAGGATCCGCAGGACCTGATCCGTGTGCGGCAGCAGCCCCTCGGCCGCGGCGAGCGGCAGCAGACAGGCCGCGGCGACGCCGAACGTCCACACCGTGGTGGTGTACGTGTCCGCGCCGGAGCCGTCGCGCCCCCACCAGCGGGTCAGCAGGGTCATGACGGCGTATCCGGCGGCGGAGACGACCGCGAGAAACACGCCCACGGGCCTGACCTCGCCCGGACCGCCGCCTTCCTCGCCGAGGACCAGCACGACCAGGCCGGCGAGCGCCCCCATGACGGCAAGTGCGCCGCCGAAGCCGAGGTGTTCACCGAGCAGCAGCCGCGCCCCGAGGGCGATCAGCACGGGCCCCGCGCCCAGCGTGACGACGGTGCCCACGGCGAGGCCGGTGGCCGAGACGGCGGCGAAGTACGCGGTTTGGAACAGGGCGAGCGCCACACCGAGGGCGATCACGCGGGCGGGCCGCGCCTTCGTACGCATCCGCGCACGCACCCTGCCGCGCCGCCGCAGCCACCCGGCCGCGAGCAGCAGGACGAGCCCGCCCGCGCAGCGCCAGAACGACAGCGCGACGGGCCGCAGCTCACTGCCCTGGAAAACCAGGAGCGCCGCGGCTCCCGCGGTGCCCCAGGCAACCCCGGCGACGATCAGATAGATCAGGCCGCGCCCGACGGACAGCGCCGGGGACGGTCCAGGGGCCATGACGGCGGCCGGAGAGGAAGCGGCTGCAGCAGAGGATGAGGAACATGAGGAAACAGCGTTCGGCACGAGACTCTCCGCGAAGGACAGACGAAAGGGACTGTCGTCTGCGGGCAGCCTTCAGCGACTCGGGGACTCCCCGAGGAGCTGTCATGATCGGTCCGGCCGCCCGCGCCTAGGCGGCGGGAGGGGGCAGGACAAGAGCCCGTGCGTGCATGATCGGCAGACTATGCGACGGTACGAGTCGGGGACAACGCCGTCTCGTCCTGCGGACCACCGCTCGCGACCGGCTCGGGCGCGGCCTTCACCGGTGTAGCGGACTGGGCGATGACGGCACCGGCCAGGACGACCGCACCGCCGATGATCTGCGGCGCGGACAGGTGCTCACCGAGCATGAACCACGCGAGCACGGTGGCGACGACCGCCTCCAGGCAGGAGACGACGCTGGCGACCTGCGGCGAAAGGCGCCGCACGGCGAGCACCCCCGTGCCGTACGCGAGCACCGTGGCGAGCAGCACGATCCAGCCGAGCAGCAGAAGCCCGTGCACGGAGGAGCCGTCCATGTCGACGGACCGCGTGAGCACCGACCACTCCATGGACCAGGGCCGCGCGATCACGGTGATCACCGCGGCACCGATGAGCAGACCGAAGGCGATGACGCCGAGCGGATCGGGGGCCTCTTCGCCCGAGTCGCTGCCGTGGTCGCCGAGGATGAAGTACCCGGCCTGGCAGACCGCGGCGCCGAGGCCGAGCAGGACGCCGAGTGGATCGAAGCCGAGCCCGGACCAGACCTCGACCACACAGGCGAGCCCGCCCACGGCGAGCACCACGCCGACGGCCGCGGCCCGCGTGACATGCCGGCGCTGCACGAAGCGGATCCACAGGAGCACGAGCGCCGGACCCAGGTACTCGATCAGCAGGGCCACGCCCACCGGGATACGGGAGATCGCCGCGAAGTAGCAGGCCTGCACGCCCGCGACGGCGAACAGACCGAACCCGGCGAGCAGCGCGGGCCTGCGCAGCAGCAGATCCCGATGGCGCCAGGCCACCGGCAGCATCACGAGCGCCGCGCCGGCCACCCGCAGCCAGACGACGTGCAGCGGGTCGAGCCCGGCCACGATCAGCGGCTTCGCCGCGACACCGGAGCCGCCGAAGGCCAGCGCCGACACCAGCGCGAGCGTCAGGCTGATGCTGCGGCCCCGGCTCGGTTGATTCCCCTTGGACGTAGACACGCGCACATGATGACAGGAGAGGTCATGAGCGTCACCACCGATACCCCTGACATCTCGGTGAGCGAGACAGACCCCGGCGAAGCGCGTACCGTCCACCAACGGACAGTCGGCCGCACGTCGGGCGGACGGCGGACAGCAGACAGCACGCCGGCGGACGGCGGACGACACACCGGGTGGAAGGCACCGGAGCGAGCAGCGCCGTCGCACATCCGGGGGCGCGCGCAACTCCGACGCACTCCCCCTGCGCAACCATGAACCGCCCACGCACGTCTCTCTGATCCACCGCACCACCAGCCGAACCACCGGAAGGAGCCGCCATGCCCCGAGCCGCCCGCCCGCCCGTACGGCTGCTGCGCGAATCCCCGCCGCTGGAATGCGGCTGCTGGCTGGTGGCGCTGCCCGCGGCGGACGGCAAGCAGTACGTGTACCGGGTGTACGCACCCGAGGACGCGCTGCCGGGGGATCTGTTCTGGGAGGCCTGGCACTGCCACGACGAGGGCCCGCACCCGCGCGCGTACGACCTCTTCGACGCAGCGGTGATCCGCAGAATCGGACACCGAGGCTTTTCTGACGAGCCGTCAGTCTTGTAACTTCCGGACGGCGAGGCTACGTTCCGCGGCACCGCCGCTGCGCCCTAACCGCCGCAGCGCCATACGAGAAGGGGTGGTCGCATGGCCGAAGTCAGCGCGGAAGCACGCATCGACGCTCCCGCCGAGAAGGTCTGGGAGAAGCTCACCGACTTCTCCGTGTTCGGCGAGTGGAGCACGACGCACACCGGATTCCCCAAGGGGGCGCCCGAATCGCTCAGCCAGGGCGATACATTCGAGGAGAGCATGAAGCTCATGGGCTTCCCCGCGGACGCGGTCTGGACCGTCGAGTCCCTGGAGGCGGGCCGCTCGTTCACCATCCGCGGCAAGGGCCCGATGGGGGTGAACCTCAAGCAGGCATACACCCTGACTCCCGACGGCGGCGCCACGGTGATGCGGATCGACGGCGAATTCACCGGCGCGGCCGTGACGCTGATGGCGGGCAAGCTGAAGGACTCGGCCACGGCGGCGCTCAACGAGTCACTGCGCAAGCTGAGCGCACTGATCGTCTGAGGCCGCACGACCCTCCTGCCCGTCGACACGCCGACGCCCCCGCGCGGATCCGCGCGGGGGCGTCGGCCTGGACCGGCAATCCGGGAATCCGGAGATCCGGGAATCCGGGGATCAGTCCTCGTCGGCCAGGATCAGATAGAGCTTCTTGCGAGCCTCGTTGACGACCGCGAGCGCCTTCTCGCGCTGCTCGGCCGAGCCCGTCTTCCAGACCTGACCGAACGCCTCCATCAGACCGAATCCGGCCTGCCGGATCTCGTTGACCGTCTCCCAGTCGATGCCGCGGCCTGCATCCTCCCAGGGAGCATCAGGACCCTCGTCGGCGGCGGCACGCCCGTCCGCGGTGAGCGAGAACAGCTTCTTGCCGCCCTCGGTCTCACTGGCGATCAGGCCCTCGTCCTCCAGGAGCTGCAGGGTCGGGTAGACCGATCCCGGGCTGGGCTTCCACGCCCCTCCGCTGCGCTCGGCGATCTCCTGGATCATCTCGTAACCGTGCATCGGACGGTCCTTCAGGAGCGCCAGGATCGAGGCACGCACATCGCCGCGCCGCGCCCGCCCGCGGCCACCGCCGCGCCCGCGCCCGCCCCAGGGGCCGGGTCCGCCGAAGCCGCGCGGGTCGAAGCCGCCGGGCCCGAAGGGGCCGAAGGCGCGCCGCTCGCGGCCACAGTCGTGTCCGTGCCCGTGTCCGTGTCCATGTGTGTGGGGTCGCATAGCAATCACTTCTTCCGTGGTGTGGATCTCGTCGGAGTTGGCTCGCTCCTCGCTCGGGGCGCCATATGCCGTACGCCGGGCCGCGATTGCCGCGGGCCGGTTGCCGGACATCGGACGTCGGCTGCCGAATATCCGTATGCGCTGACGGGAGCGCTCGCGATCTTTCATGAACCATCGCGATGCTTCGACGATATATCGCTACCGATCGGATGACAAGCCCCTCCCCGGATTCCGGTCCACACCGACCGAATTGGCCTTGGCTCCACGATCCACCGGCGCCCTACGGTCTCCGTATGCGGATCCAAATCGTCGACGCCTTCACCGACCGCCCCTTCGCCGGCAACCCCGCGGGAGTCCTCCTCCTGGACGCGTTCCCCGAGGACGGCCGGATGCAGGAGATCGCCCTCGAGGTCAACCATGCCGAGACGGCCTTCGCCCACCCGCTGCACGGGAGCACCGAGGCCGACTGGGCGCTGCGCTGGTTCACCCCGGCGGCCGAGGTCCGGATGTGCGGGCATGCCACGCTCGCGACGGCCCACGTGCTGCACTCCACCGGGCGCGCCCGCGGCACGGTCCGCTTCGCGACGCGCAGCGGCGTCCTCACCGCCGCCACACACCCGGACGGTTCACTCACGCTCGACTTCCCGACGGCCCCGCTCACCCCGGTGGAGATCCCCGCGGGGGTCGAGGAGGCGCTCGGTGCGAAGGTCCTGTCCGCGTACGACACCGGGCGCGATGTCGGCGATCTCCTGGTCGAACTCGCCGACGAACACACCGTACGGAGCCTCACCCCGGACGTAGCCGCACTCGCGCAGCACTCCGAGCGCGGCATCATCGCCACCGCCGCGGCCGAGGCCCCCGCCGCGGGCCAGGACTTCGTCTCGCGCTGCTTCTTCCCGAACGTGGGCATCGACGAGGACCCGGTGACCGGCAGCGCGCACACCGCGCTGGCACCGTTCTGGTGCGCGCGCCTGGGGCGTGACCGGCTGACCGGCCTGCAGGCCTCCCGGCGCTCCGGGCGGGTGCGGGTCGCACTCAGCGGCGGGCGCACGCTCCTGACGGGCCGCGCCGTCACCGTCATCGACGGCGAGCTGCTCGCCTGACGGCGATCCCCTGCTCAGGCGGTGGGCAGCCAGCCCACCTTCCCCGCAAGCAGCGCGTACCCGACGAACGCTCCGATGTCGAGCAGGGTGTGGGCCACCACGAGCGGCCCCACCCGGCCCCAACGCCGGTAGAGCAGCACGAAGACGACGCCCATCACCATGTTGCCGATGAACCCGCCGACCCCCTGGTACAGGTGGTACGAGCCGCGCAGCACCGAACTCGCGGCGAGCGAGCCCATCGGCGAGAACCCCAACTGGTCGAGCCTGCGCAGCAGATACCCGACCACGATCACTTCCTCGAGGACCGAGTTCTGTGCCGCGGACAGGATGAGGACGGGGAACTTCCACCACACGTCGGGCAGCGCCTCGGGCACCACGGTGAGGTTGAAGCCGAGCCCCCGAGCGAGGAGATAGAAGGCGATTCCGGTCGACCCGATCCCCGCCGCGATCAGCGTGCCGCGGGTCAGATCGAAGCCCGGACGCCTCAGATCGAAGCCGATCGAGCGGACGCCGGCACCTTCCCGCAGCAGCAGATGGATCACGAGGGCCACGGGGACCAGAGCCGTACAGATGCCGAAAAGCTGCCAGGCCAGATCAAGCCATGGCCGTCCGGGCGCCGCGGAGGCGTTGAGGGTGGCGGCCTGGTCCTTGAGACCGCCCGGCCTGGTGACCGATCCGATGAAGCTGATCAGCGCGGAGACTCCGCTCGCGCCGAGCGAGAGGGCGAGCACGAGGAGTGTCTCGTCCCGGAGAATCCTCCGCGAAAGCCGCTCATCGGGAAAAGATCCGGCCACCAACCCTGCCTCCACGTGCACACCTGTCTTAGTTGACCAATCACGCCCCGTACACATGCTCGTACCACTAGGGTCTCGAATGCAGGTACGAAGACCGTGCGCGACAGGCCTAGGGGGACGGTACGCCACGCACCTGTGTCGGCCGTTCGTACCCCCGCGCGTCGTGCAGCCGTACGAGATGGGGGCACCACCGTCATGGGACGTCACAACATGCCGGATCGCAGAGGGCGTGCGGATACGGCGGGGCCGCAGCGCCGCGGGCCGCGCCGCCGCATGATCGCGATCGCGACCGTCCTGGTCCTCGGTGTCGCCGGCTCGACCGCCTACGTCGTGGGCGGTGAGTGGCTGCCCTTCGCACAGAACTGCGCGGACGACGCCGTACAGGTGGATGTCATCGCCAGCCCCGACATCGCCCCCGCCCTGACCGCGACGGCGGCGTACGCACGGGAGAACGACATCATCTCCGACGGCCGCTGCATGGACGTCCGGGTGACCGCCCGCGATTCCTCCAAGTTCGCCGAGTCCCTGCAGGCCGACGGCGATGCGGGCTCGTACGAGGTGTGGGTGCCGGATTCGGACCTGTGGATCGAGCGGGTGCAGCAGCTCGGCGAGGAGCGTCTGCTCACCCCCACCGGCAACATCGCCACCACTCCCGTCACGATCGGCATGGTGCCGGCCGCCGCCGAGCGGCTCGGCTGGCCCGACAAGACCCTGACCTGGGCCGAGTTGGCGGGCGCCGCGACCGAGGGCGACCAGCTGCGGCTCGGCGCCGCCGACCCGGCGCGCAGTGCCACGGGCCTGCTCGCGCTCGCCAAGATGAACGCATCGGCGACGGAGGCGGGCGGCGACGACGCGGACGCCAGAATCGCCGCGATGGCGAAGATCCTCGCCCAGCGCACCTCACCCAGCGACGCCCAGGCCCTCGACACCCTCGCCCGCGACGGCTCCGGCACGGAGCAGGGCAATCCCAGACGCAATCAGGCACTCGTCGTCTCCGAGCAGGCGGCGTTCCGGCACAACGCCTCCGCCGCGCAGGCGGGCCGCCTCGACCTCTTCTATCCGAAGGACGGCACGCCGGACCTCGACTATCCGTACGCGCTGCTCGACGAGCTGGGGCAGAGCACCGACGAGAGCCGGGCCGCCCTGCGGTTCATGACACTGCTCGGCGAGGAGGCGGGCGAGCGGATCCTCGCCGAGCACGGCTTCCGCACCGGTCGCGGCGGGCCCTCCGAAAACCTGGTGGAGGCGGCTGGCGGCAACAAGGCGCAGCCGGTGGTCAACACCTCGGCCAAGGAGCTCACCGCCAAGCAGGTGCAGCAGACGCTCGGCGTCTGGACGATCACCGTGCAGAGCGCGCGGATCTCCGTGGTCGTGGACGTGTCGGGTTCGATGGCCGAGCTTGTGCCGGGCCGTGGTGCGCCCCGGATGGACGTCACCAAGGCTTCGCTCTCCGCGGCCCTGGACACCTTCACGAACGATGACGAGTTCGGTCTGTGGGAGTTCTCCACGCTGCTCGACGGCAAGAAGGACTACCGCGAACTCGTGCCCACCGACCGCCTCGGCAAGAGCGGCCAGGGCGGCGCCACGCAGCGCGAGCGGCTGCGGGCGGCCTTCGCGAAGCTCCAGCCGGTGCCGGACGGCGCGACGGGTCTCTACGACACGACGCTCGCCGCGTTCAAGCAGGCGCAGAAGACCCACGTCGCCGGCAAGTTCAACACGGTGGTGGTCGTCACCGACGGCGAGAACCAGGACCCGGACTCGATCACCCGGAGCTCCCTGGTCGCCCAGCTGGAGCGGCTCAACGATCCGAAGCGGCCGCTGCCGATCATCGCCGTCGCGATCGGCCCCGGGGGCGACCAGAAGGAGCTCGACCGGATCGCGAAGGTCACCGGCGGTTCCGGCCACCAGGTCGACGATCCGGCGCAGATCCCGCAGGTGATCCTCAAGGCCATCACCGAGGCGGCCGAGGCCGCGGTGAGCTGACGCCCCGCGCCCACCCGGACCGTACCGCGAGCAGGCGGAACGCAACCCCCACGGCGGGCGGGCCGGTGACGCACTCCCCACGGCGGGCGAGCCGGACGCACCCCGGCCCGCCGCCCGCATCACCCGGGCGCCACCACGGAGTCCGGCAGCGCACCGACCGGCCAGCTGTGCACCGGATCGCCCTCTCGCATCAGCTCGCAGTAGCGCCGCGTCATCGCCGCAAGGGCGGCCTCCCGCCCGAGGCCGTCCTCCAGCGCCCGGTGGTACGTGGCCACCTGCCAGGACGCCCCGTTCATGCGCCGCCTGCACCGCCCCTCAATGACACCGAGAAAGTGATCGCGGTCCACGGAGGCCACTCCCCACGCATCCAGCCCCGCCGCCGCCAGCGGCAGCAGCTCATTGCGTACGAGGTCGACGGCCGGCATCCGGTTCAGGCCGCCGAAGCGCCCGGCGCGCGGCCAGTCGAACTCGGCCTCGATGCCGTAGCGGCAGGCGGCGTCGAAGTTCGCGGCGGCCGCCTCGAACGGCAGCCGCGACCACACGGGCCGTGAGTCCTCGGCGAGTGCGCGGACCAGGCCGTAGTAGAAGGCCACATTGGCGATGACGTCGGTGACGGTCGGACCGGCCGGGAGCACCCGGTTCTCCACCCGCAGATGCGGTACACCGTCGGCGATGCCGTAGACCGGACGGTTCCAGCGGTACACCGTTCCGTTGTGCAGGACGAGCTCGGACAGGGAAGGCACCCCGCCCTCCTCGATCACCCGCAGCGGCTCCTCGTCGTCGCACAGCGGCAGGAGCGCGGGGAAATAGCGCAGGTTCTCCTCGAAAAGGTCGTAGGGCTTGGTGATCCACCGCTCCCCGAACCAGGTACGCGGCCGCACCCCCTGCGCCTGCAGCTCGGGCGGGCGGGTGTCGGTGGCCTGCAGGAACAGCGGCGGCCGCGACTCCCGCCAGAGCTCGCGGCCGAACAGGAAGGGCGCGTTGGCGCCCACGGCTATCTGTGCGGCGGCCACGGCCTGCGCCGCGTTCCACACATCGGCGAAACGGCCCGGGGTGACCTGCAGATGCAGTTGCACGGAGGTGCAGGCCGCTTCGGGGGCGATGGAGGCCGAGGTGCAGGTGAGGTGTTCGACGCCCTCGATGTCGAGGTGGAAGTCCTCGCCACGGGCGGCGACCATCTGGTCGTTGAGCAGCACATAGCGGTCGACGGCGGAGAGATTCGAGGACACCAGGTCGTCCTGCTGCAGCGTCGGGAGAATTCCGATCATGACGATCCCGGCGTCGACCTCGTTGGCTTTGCGGTGCGCGTAGTTGAGGCCGGTGCGCAGTTCTTCGGCGAGCTGGTCGAGAACTCGGCCGCCCAGCGCGTGCGGGGCGATGTTCACTTCAAGATTGAACATACCGAGTTCGGTCTGGAAATCCTGGCTCGCGATCCGCTCCAGGACTTCCGCATTCATCATTCTCGGCAAGCCGTCGGGCCCCGCGAGATTCAGCTCTATCTCCAGCCCCATCAGATTGCGGGGCCGGTCGAACCGCTTCTCGTCGAGCAGTCGCGCGAGGCCGGCGAGGCACTGCTGCAGCTTCCTGCGGTAGCGCTGTCGGTCATGCAGGTCGAACGCGCCCGCCGCGACCTTCTCCCCCATCGAAGCTTCCCCCTCCTCGATCGGGCAGTCCACGGCCACTGTGTCTCCGGGGATGATGCCCAGTCAATGTGATCGATAACGCCCCGCATCTGCCCACCCCGCTGTATCCTCAATCACATTGACATGCGGCACATTCACCAGGCATGAGGCAGCGCGCAGTTGCAGCGTCGGTGCCACTGGTGGATAAAGCCGACGGGAATCGGCCGACCGCCCGCAAGAAGTTCGGCGAGGTCAGAGCCGCGCGCCCCCGGAGAATCGGGAGAATTACCGCGGCAAGGCGACCGAATACAGCCTTGCCGGAAATACGCGCGACCGCTAGCGGAAACCCGGCGAGAACAAGCCTCGTATAAACTTCGCCGACGAGGCAGAGAGTTGGCGCTCGCGGACCGGCATCGAGGCCGTCCCCCGCCCCTCCGGCCCCGCGAGCTGACAGCGCCGTCCGCACCCCCCGCGCCACCAGCCTGTCCACTGAGAGGCGACCCACCATGCCGCTGCATGTCCCTCCGGCTCCCGCGCCGGCCCTGCGCAGCGTCCTCACGGCACTCGGTTCCCCCACCGCAGTACGCGAGGCGCGCACTCCGTCCCTGCGCAATGCCCAGGGACCCATCACCCCCGAACTCCCGCTGCCCGTCCACGTCCTGAAACAGGAAGGGACCGTACGCACCCGGCTCACCGGCTGGCGTTTCCTGCTGCGCAGCGGGAACCGGACCGTGGCGGCCTGCGACACGATGCTCACCGCCGACGGCTGGACCTTCGCCCACTTCTTCGAAGGCCCGTACATCGCCGCCACCGAACGCGCCCTGAGCCAGGCGGAGTCACTCCGGCCGGACTGCCAGCCGCGGCTGCTCTCGGTGCCCGAGCTGTACATGCTGACGCTGTGGCTGCACGAGGACTGCACCTCCGACGGCACGGACGGCCCTCTCGAAGCCACCGACATCCTGGTGCCGCTGGCCCCCGCACCACCGGGCATCGCCGCCCACCGCCCGCACCTCGCGGCGGATCTGCTGCCGGTCCTGAGCCACCGGCTGGCCCCGGCGCCACTGCTCGGCCAGGCGCGCTGACGCTGAGCCGACCCCGCCCCCGGTGCCCCGCGCTCCACCAGATCGCGGGGCACGCTCATGCCTGCCATCAACACCGCCCGAGCGGACTAGCCCCTTCTGGCCACACCTAACCACCCGAAGGGACCGGCGAGTTGAGCTGAACCCTCCGCAAGGGTGACGCGTCCCTTCCTGGTGAGGAGCGCTACCGCGAAATCCCTGCGGAATGGATGCCGTGGGGCAACACTGGTTCCGGACCAACCACACGGGGGCGGCCATGAACACCGCAGCACAGCGATCCGCAGGACACCGATCCACCAGCGGAACACCCACCACTCCGACGCAGCGAGAGATCCCTTCCATGTGCCAGCACCAGCCAGCCTGTCCCACCGCCGACTCAGCCGACCGGGAAGCCGCGCTCCTCGTGGCCTTCCACCCGGAGCAGGGCTGGAGCCTGCTGTGCAACGGCGTCCTCCTCTTCGAGGACACCGGCGAGCTGCTGCCGAACGGCCAGATCATCGACCCGCACCGCCCACTGGGCCCGGACTCGGTGGCCCGCGTAGCCTGACCCCACACCCCGAAGGGCCGGCCCGGACCCGACGGTCCGAACCGGCCCTGACGCACGCTCCTGCCGTCGGCGGCGCGGGGGGGGGCGTCAGCCCGCACCCCTCAGTGCTCGTACGCCTCCAGAGGCGGGCACGAGCACACCAGATTCCGGTCGCCGTATGCCTGGTCGATGCGGCGCACCGGCGGCCAGTACTTCTCGGCCGCCACCAGCGCGCCCGGAAAGACGGCCTCGTCACGCGTGTACGGGTGCTCCCACTCCCCGGCCAGCATCGCCGAGGTGTGCGGGGCGTTGTGCAGCGGATTGTCCTCGGCCGGCCACTCGCCCGTGGCGACCTTCTCGATCTCCGCCCGGATCTCGATCATCGCATCGCAGAATCGGTCGAGCTCGCCCAGGTCCTCGCTCTCGGTCGGCTCGATCATCAGCGTGCCGGCCACGGGGAACGACATCGTCGGCGCGTGGAAGCCGTAGTCGATCAGCCGCTTGGCGACATCGTCCACGCTCACACCCGTCGCCTTCGCCAACGGCCGGATGTCGATGATGCACTCGTGCGCGACGAGCCCGCCGGGCCCGGTGTAGAGCACCGGGTAGTGCGGCTCCAGACGCTTGGCGATGTAGTTCGCCCCGAGCACGGCCATCTGCGTGGCGCGCTTGAGTCCCTCGCCGCCCATCAGCCGCATGTACGCCCAGGAGATCGGCAGGATCCCCGCCGAGCCGAACGGCGCCGCGGAAATCGGCCCGACACCGGTCTCGGGCCCGGCCGCCGGCTGCAGCGGGTGGTTGGGCAGATGCGGGGCGAGGTGCCCGCGCACCGCGACCGGGCCGACGCCCGGGCCACCGCCACCATGCGGGATGCAGAACGTCTTGTGCAGGTTGAGGTGCGAGACATCGCCGCCGAAGTGCCCGGGCTTGGCGAGCCCGACCAGTGCGTTGAGGTTGGCGCCGTCCACGTAGACCTGGCCGCCGGCCTCGTGCACCTGGGCGCAGATGTCGGCGACGTGCTCCTCGAAGACACCGTGCGTCGAGGGGTACGTGATCATCAGGACCGCGAGCTCGTCCCGGTGCTTCTCGATCTTGGCGCGCAGGTCCTCGACGTCGATCTCACCGTCGTCGGCGGTCTTGACCACGACGACCTTCATGCCGGCCATCACGGCGCTCGCGGCGTTGGTGCCGTGCGCGGAGGACGGGATCAGGCAGATCGTGCGTTGCGCGTCGCCGTTGGCGCGGTGGTAGCCGCGCACCGCGAGCAGTCCGGCGAGCTCGCCCTGCGAACCGGCGTTGGGCTGCAGCGAGACCTTGTCGTAGCCGGTGACCTCGGCGAGACGCTCCTCCAGCTCACGGATGAGCGTGAGGTAGCCCTGCGCCTGCTCGGCGGGGACGAAGGGGTGCAGCGCGCCGAACTCGGGCCAGGTGACCGGCTCCATCTCGGTGGTCGCGTTCAGCTTCATGGTGCAGGAGCCGAGCGGGATCATGCCGCGGTCGAGCGCGTAGTCCTTGTCCGAGAGCCTGCGCAGGTAACGCAGCATCGCGGTCTCGGAGCGGTGCTCGTGGAAGACCGGGTGCGTCAGGTAGTCGTCGGTGCGCAGCAGCGCGGCGGGCAGCGCCTCGTCGGCGACCGCGTCGAGGGCCTCGACATCGCCCTCGACCCCGAACGCGGCCCACACGGCGGCCAGCTGCATACGCGTGGTGGTCTCGTCGCAGGACAGTGCGACGTGGTCGGCGTCGACCTGGTGCAGGTTGACCCCGCCCTCGCGCGCGGCGGAGACGACCTCGGAGGCCCGGCCCGGCACGCGCAGCGTGAGGGTGTCGAAGAACGAGCCGTGCACGACCTCGACCCCGCCCGCCTTCAGGCCCTCGGCGAGGATCGAGGCGTAACGGTGGGTGCGACGGGCGATGTCCGCGAGGCCCTGCGGGCCGTGGTAGACCGCGTACATGCCGGCCATGACGGCGAGCAGCACCTGCGCGGTGCAGATGTTGCTGGTCGCCTTCTCGCGGCGGATGTGCTGCTCACGGGTCTGCAGCGCGAGGCGGTACGCCTTGGTGCCGTCGGCGTCGACGGAGACGCCGACGAGGCGGCCGGGCAGGCTGCGCGCGAACTTCTCGCGGACGGCCATGTAACCGGCGTGCGGACCGCCGAAGCCGAGCGGGACGCCGAAGCGCTGCGAGGTACCGACCGCGATGTCCGCGCCGAGCTCGCCGGGCGAGGTGAGCAGCGTGAGGGCGAGCAGATCGGCGGCGACGGTGACGACCGCCCCGAGCTCGTGCGCCTGCTCGATCACCGGCTTGAGGTCCCGCACGGCGCCGGAGGCACCCGGGTACTGCAGGAGCACACCGAAGACACCGCGCTCGGCGATCTCGGCGGGGATGCCCTGCGACAGATCGGCGACGACGACCTCGACGCCGGTCGGCTCGGCGCGGGTCTCGATCACCGCGATGGTCTGCGGCAGCGCGTCGGCGTCGACCAGGAAGACACCCTGCTTGACCTTGCCGACCCTGCGGGCGAGCGCCATCGCCTCGGCGGCCGCGGTGCCCTCGTCGAGCAGCGAGGCGCCGGAGGTGGGCAGTCCGGTGAGATCGGCGACGACGGTCTGGAAGTTGAGCAGCGCCTCCAGACGGCCCTGCGAGATCTCCGGCTGGTACGGGGTGTAGGCCGTGTACCAGGACGGGTTCTCCATGACGTTGCGCAGGATCACCGGCGGTGTGAACGTGCCGTAGTAGCCGAGACCGATCATCGGCGCGAGCACCTGGTTGCGGTCGGCCAACGTGCGCAGCTCCGCGAGGACTTCGGCCTCGCTGCGGCCCTCGGCGAGATCGAGCGCCTCGGCGCTCTTGATCACGTCCGGCACCGCGGTCGCGGTGAGCTCGTCGAGCGAGCCGTAGCCGACCTGGGCGAGCATCTTGGCGCGGGCCTCGGCATCGGGGCCGATATGGCGCTGCTCGAAGGGAATGCCGCGCTCGAGCTCGTGGAGCGGGGTGCGGTTGGCGGTCATTACGGAGGCCTCCTGGTCGTATGCGACCTGCGAGGGGCACCACGGCGCTGGTACCCGGACGGCCTCCCCCTCTGTCATCTCAACCTGAGAGTTTCACCGGTCCGTGACCTGCACGGTCCGGCTTTCACCGTCGGTGAGAGCGGAAGCCGTCGACACCCGCCCTGCTTTCCAGAGTGACCTCGTCCGCGCGGTACGTGTGCCTGAGAGATTCCGGGGAGGATTTGCTCCTTCGGCGCCTTCGGGCCCGGTCACGACCGGGTCGGAGAGCTCTCCCGCACGGGGTCAGCAGCCGCTTGCCAGCCTACCAGCGGGTCCATCGGCTGATTCCGTGCGTACGACCCGTCCGTCCCGAGTGGCCATGGGCGCGAATGTGTTCTTTCGTAGGGAATCAGGGATTCCGTATGACTTTGCGCACCACGTGGAGGGACCGTGCAGACCGACATCGACCCCCGCAGCCTGATCGGCCGCAAAGCCTTCGACCGCAACGGCTCCAGGCTCGGCACCGTGGACGAGGTCTATCTCGACGATGCGACGGGCGCCCCGGAGTGGGCGGCCATACGCACGGGGCTGTTCAGCAGGGACGCCTTCGTGCCGCTCGAGCCCAGTGAGGTGGTGGAGGGCAAGCTGCGCGTCCCGTACGAACGGGCACTGATCAGGGAGGCCCCCGACTTCGGCGTCGGCCGCCACCTCTCGCCCGAGCAGGAACTGCAGCTCTACCACCACTACGGCCTCTCGGTCACCGGCGGCACCGAGCCCCCGGCGGACCGCGACTTCGGACGCATCGCCGGCGAGGACGACACCGAGGAGTAGGGCTCACCGGACACCCGGGCGGCATCCGACGACTCCTTCGGCGCCAGGGGTACGAGCGGCAGCGGCTCCCCGGGCCGCAGCTCCGGGTCGTCGACCCGGAACGTCCGTACGCGCCCGGGCGCGGAGCCGGGCGTCTCGAACCGCACGGTCACCCGCCCGAGCCCGCTTCCCTGCACCCACCCCGGCCCGAACTCGGCATGCCACACATCATGCCCGGCATGCCAACTCCGCTCCGCACCTTCGCCTCCCTCGCTTCCACGACCTCCGAAGCTCCCGGTGCTCCCCGTGCTCCCGGTGCTCCCGTCGCCTTCGGCGGCGCCCTCACCGTTCGTGTGCTCCCCGTTGCTCCGGCTGCCCGTGGGGATTCGGCCGTGTGCGTCGCTCCCGGTGCCCTCGCCGTCTTCGGGACTCCCTGTGGTCTCTCCGCTCCCGCCGCGCCCTCCGCCCCCCGCGTCGCCCCCGCTCCCGGGCCCTTCGTCCCCCGTTCCGCCCCCGGCCCCTTCAGACGCCCCGTCCACGCCCTCCTGGCCGCCCTCAGCCGCCTCCCGGGTATGCCCCCGCCCAGGAGCCCCGTCCGCCGCCTCGGCCCCGTCGGCCTGCCCCTGGGCGGCCTGGGCCGCCTGGGCGAAGAGGTCCTCCTGGGTGTAGTCGGCGAGGCCGCTCACACCGACGCCGAGCAGTCGCACGCCGCCGGTCGTGTCCACCGACCCGAGCAGCCGCGCCACCGCCTCCCGTACGACCGTGGGGTCGTCGGTCGGCCCCCGCAGCGTCTCCGAGCGGGTGAGTGTCGAGAAGTCGTAGCGCCGCACCTTGAGCACGACCGTCCGCCCCGAATGCCCGGCGCCCCGCAGCCGCTCCACACAGCGCACCGCGAGCCGGTCCACCTCTGCCCGCACCCGCACCCGGTCGTGGATGTCGATGTCGAAGGTGTCCTCCACGGAGACCGACTTGGTCTCCCGCTCGGCCACCACCGCCCGCTCGTCCACGGCGAGCGCCATCGCGTACAGATGCCCGCCGTGCGCCTTCCCGAGGAGCCTGACGAGCTCGTCCTGGCCCGCCTCCGCGATCTCCCCCACCGTCGTGATGCCGGCCCGCCTCAGGTGGTCCCCGGTGGCGGGCCCGACACCGGGCAGGATCCGCACGGGCTTGTCCGCGAGCAGCGCCCGCTCCGTGCCGGGCACGATCAGCCGCAGCCCGTCCGGCTTGGCCTCCTCCGATGCGATCTTCGCGAGCATCTTGGAGGCCGCGAGCCCCACCGACCCGGTCAGACCGGTGACGGCCCGTATGTCATCGCGCAGCTTCTCCCCCGCCGCGAGCGCCGAGGCGGTGTCCCAGGCCACCTCGCCCGCTTCCAGGTCCACGAAGGCCTCGTCCAGGCTCAGCGGCTCCACGAGCGGCGACAGCTGCCTGAGCAGCCCCATGACCTGTGCGCTGATGTCCCGGTAGACGCCGAAGCGCGGCACGAGATACGCGGCGTTCGGCGCCAGCCTGCGCGCCTGCCCCATGGGCATCGCCGAGTGCACCCCGAACCGCCGCGCCTCGTACGAGGCGGTGGCCACCACGCCGCGCGGCCCGAGACCGCCGACGACCACGGCCTTCCCGCGCAGGCTCGGCTTGGCCGCCTGCTCCGCCGAGGCGTAGAAGGCGTCCATGTCGAGATGCAGAATCGTGGGCGCGGTTCTCACATCACCGATGCTGCCCT
Organism: Streptomyces lothianensis; assembly: GCF_047779955.1. NCBI lineage: Bacteria > Bacillati > Actinomycetota > Actinomycetes > Kitasatosporales > Streptomycetaceae > Streptomyces > Streptomyces lothianensis. Next base: position 39,728 of record NZ_JBLMKT010000005.1, read on the forward strand.
ACGCCACTGACAATCGCCCCGACCGCGCCCGGACGACGCCCGGTCCCCGCCTCAGTCTCAGACCGCGCGATTGCGGCGCCGCGCCAGCTCGTCCGAGGGGTTGTGTCCGATAAGGGTCTCGCCGGTGTCGATGCGCTCGCCGTGCAGATGCGCGAGCACGGCCTCCACATCGCGCCAGACGACACCCACGGCGATCCCGAAGATCCCCTGGCCGCCCTGCAGCAGGTCGACGACCTCGTCCGGCGAGGTGCACTCGTAGACCGTGGCGCCGTCGCTCATCAGGGTCATCCGCTCGAGGTCGGCGAATCCGCGCTCCCGCAGGTGCTGCACCGCGGTGCGGATGTTCTGCAGTGAGACGCCGGTGTCGAGGAAACGCTTGACGATCTTCAGGACGACGACATCACGGAAGCTGTAGAGCCGCTGCGTCCCCGAGCCGAAGGCGGGGCGCACGCTCGGCTCCACGAGGCCCGTACGAGCCCAGTAGTCGAGTTGCCGGTAGGTGATTCCGGCTGCCGCGCAAGCGGTCGGTCCGCGGTAGCCGATCTCGTCGCCCGATGCCCCCGGGCTCTTGCCCGGTCCCACCGCCGTGGTGGGCCGCCGCGCAGCGTGACCGGCCGCGCCACTGTGCAGCGGATACGGTCCGCCCTCCCCCGGACTGCGTCCGGGAGCACCCCCAGCCATACCGTCGCCGCTGCTTCTCACGTCGGCCTCCGTCCTTGACCTGCCCTCTCGACGGTAGGCAGTACCCAGGAGCACGTCAACGAACGCCACACTCGGCACGCCGAGTGATTATCACCCGAAGTGTGGTTTACACCGCCCCGCCGCGTGGAAAAGCTAGCCGAATGCGCCCGTGGGCCTGTGGGGCAGGTCCGGAAGGCGGGTACCGGTACCTCGGAGCGCAGGTCCTCCGGTGGCCTGGAGCGGACGCTACTGACTGTTCGTCCCGAAGTCCTCGGGCGAGATCTGGTCGAGGAACTCGCGGAACTTCTCCACCTCGTCCTCCTGCTCGTCGGGGATCGCGATCCCGGCGTCGTCGAGGACCCCGTCACTGCCGTAGATCGGCGTCCCCGTGCGCAGGGCTAGCGCTATCGCGTCCGAGGGACGTGCGCTGACCTCGACGCCGCTCGCGAAGACCAGCTCGGCATAGAAGACACCTTCCCGCAGGTCGGTGATGCGCACTTCCGTGAGCTCCTGGCCCACGGCTTCCAGCACGTCCTTGAAAAGGTCATGCGTCAGCGGCCGTGGGGGTGCCATGCCCTGCTGAGCGAAGGCGATCGCGGTCGCCTCCCCCGGTCCGATCCAGATGGGGAGGTAGCGGTCGCCGCCCGCTTCGCGCAGGAGCACGATCGGTTGGTTGGAGGGCATTTCGACCCGGACACCGACAACGTCGAGCTCATTCACACAGCAACCCTAGGACGTGCCCGGCAGGTTTGGATAGTCGGGCCCGCTCCCGGTCAGTACGGGCGCACCCGCAGCGAGGACTGGACAAGCGCCGCGTGGAGCTTGATCGTGAGCGCCGCCAGCTCCTTCGTGCGCTCCTCGGCATAGGTCCTGGTCTGCGGGTTTCGATGGCGGCGCAGCGGGGCGACCACCTGTTCGACCAGGCCGGCCTCGCGTTCGGCGGAGGCCTTCATGGCCCGCAGATGACGTGGTTCGATTCCGGAACTGCCGAGCTCCGTGACAATTTTCGCGATCTCCACGGCCCCGGCATCGTAGTCACCCTCCCGCGAGGGCGTGATCAGGCCGTACGACTCCCATTCGTCCAGCTCGGCGGAGTCGACCCGGGCGGCCGCGAGCAGCGTGGCCCGGCTGATGCGGACCGCGGTGGGCTCGCTCTCCCCGGACCATTCGAGGTCTGCCGCGCAGTCCTCGTCCGAGCCCCGCGGCGAACCCGTCTGCGATGGCGCCTCACCGCGCTCCAGGGCATCAAGATGCTCCCGGATGACCTTCAGCGGCAGATAGTGATCACGCTGCATCCGCAGCACCTGTGCGAGCCGCTCGACGTCCTCGGCACTGAACTTCCGGTAGCCGGACGGGGTGCGCTGCGGCTCCACGAGGCCTTCCGACTCCAGGAAACGGATCTTGGAGATGGTGACTTCGGGGAACTCCTCGCGCAGCAGGTGCAGCACCTGGCCGATGCTGACGAGCCCGCCGTCCGCGGTGGCGGTGCCGCCTCCGGCACCGCCCCTCGGTGTGTGAAGCATCGGTCTTCCCTGAACGGTCAGAGGGCCCGCTGGCTCGCGTAGAAGACCAGACGGTACTTGCCGATCTGCACCTCGTCCCCGTCCGAGAGCTGCACCGCGTCGATGCGCTCACGGTTGACGTAGGTGCCGTTCAGGCTTCCCACGTCGGAGACGGTGAAGATCCCGTCCGCACCGCGACGGAACTCCACATGACGGCGGGACACAGTCACGTCGTCGAGGAAGATGTCGCTCTGCGGATGACGTCCTGCGGTGGTCAGATCGTTGTCGAGCAGGAAGCGGCTGCCCGAGTTCGGCCCGCGCCGCACCACGAGCAGCGCCGAGCCCAGCGGCAGCGCGTCGACGGCGGCCTGCGCCTCGGGAGAGAGGCCCGGCTTCGGGGTCTGCCCCGTCACCTCGGCCTCATAGGCCTCGATCCCCGAGATGGAGATCGTGGAGGTCGTCTCGGAGGGGCGCTCGCCGCCCGCGGCCGCCCGCAGGGGCGCACCGCAGTGGGAGCAGAACCGGCTGGCCTCGGCGTTCCGGTTCCCGCACCTCGTACACACCTGGGCCGACATGGACGGATCCTCCTGCCGCGGGAGCCCCGCGGGGGCGTGGGGCGCATACGGGGCGGCGCCGAACTCTCCACCCGCACTTGAGGTTGATGGTTCCGAGAAACCTATGCCGCCGGATGCGGCAGGGTCAACAGAAGACGCGCCCGGAGCGCCCGAAATGTCACCCCCGAGGACGCCTGCCTGATCGCGGAACAGCGGCCGCTCGCCACCCTGGCCCTCGGGCTCGGCATGGCGCGGAGCCCGGTGGCGGGCAGCACTGCCGCTGTCCTCGCGCGAGCTCTTGCCGAACAACTTCTGAAACAACTTCACGGGCGATTCCCCTTGACCGAAACAGACCCGCCCGTGGGGCAGGACGAACCCAGACTGCTCAAGCCGACGCACTCGTGCGGCGCCGACACCTTCTCAACGTCCGCGACCTCCGGACAGTTTCCACCACGCGGCACCCATCTGGTGTGCCGACCCCCCGCAGCCTCCTGCCCCCGCTCACGACCGGTGGCACTCACCCGGGTCACCGGGAGGACGACCGAGCGTAGTCAGGACGTTTCGCCCGTCGCAAGGCATCCACGATGATCTTCTCGCCTCGTGTCACATCCACCGTGGCCTGCTCCTTCTCCAGCGTCTGCACGACACCTCCCGGGATGTTCAGGGCCGGTTCGAGGTCCTGCGCCTTGCCGATCACCTTGAAGCGGTACGGCCCGGAGACTTCGCTCCCGTCGATCTCGATCCCGCCCTCCCCGTCCGTCAGGTAGGTGTTCGCCACGACCCGGACATCGTTGATCTGGATCGCCTCGGCGCCCGCGGCCCGCAGTTCCTGGATCGCGTCCAGGAGCATGTCCGCCTTGACCGCTCCCACGCTGTCGGTGATGGTCATCGTGATCCCGGGCCCCTCCGCGGCCACCGTGCCCGCGAGCACCCCGAGTTGCCGCTCCTTCTCGAGTGTCTGTCTGCGCGCCTCCTCGGCCTGGTCGGAGCTGTTCTCCAGCTCCGTCCGCTGGTCCTCGAGACGCTGCTTCTCGTCTTCCAGACGCTGAGTCCGGTCGTCGAGTTCATCGAGAATGCGTACGAGATCCTCCTGGCGTGCTCCGCGCAGCGGGCTGCTCTCGCTGTTCGAACGCACCTGGATGGCAAGGCCGAGACCCAGCGCGAACAGCAGGAGCGCCACGATGAGCTGGGCGCGCGAGACCTTCGGCGGCCACAGACTCCGCACAAGCCGCTGCCGGCCGCTCAGCTCCGGAGCGGCCGCTCCCGCGGCCTGCGCCCACTCGGCAGCTGTCCATGGCTTCGTGACCTGCATCGGGTCCGTGGCGGGCAAGGGCTCCCCGTCCGGGGATGGCGCCCCTGCCTGGGGCGGCTCCCCTGCCTTGGGCGGCTCCGCTGCCGGGGACGGCTCCGCAGTCGGGGACGGCTCCGCCACATCCTGCGCCTCCGCAGCCGATGACGACTCGGTAGCCGACGATGATGCAGCGGTCTGCGCAGCCCCGGCCTCGTCATCAGAAGCGTGGCCTGCGGGGGTCTCCTCCGGTTTCATCGGCCTCACGCCCGGAAGACGTGGCGGCGGATGGCCGCGGCGTTGGAGAAGATCCGGATGCCGAGCACGACGACCACACCGGTGGACAACTGCGCACCGACGCCCAGCTTGTCACCGAGGAACACGATGAGCGCGGCGACCACGACGTTCGACAGGAACGAGACGACGAAGACCTTGTCGTCGAAGATGCCGTCGAGCATCGCGCGGAGCCCTCCGAACACCGCGTCCAGCGCGGCGACCACCGCGATCGGGAGATACGGCTCGACCACTGCGGGCACCTCGGGCCGGACGAGGAGTCCGACGACGACGCCCACGACGAGGCCCAGTACGGCGATCACGATGTGCCCTTTCCTGCTTTCGGCTTTGCGGTTCGTACGGTCACACTCGGCGCGGCCGGCAGGCGCAGGTCGTCCTCGACCCGGAGGTCCGCCTTGATGCCGAAGTTCTCCTTCAGGGCCTGCAGATAGAGACCGTCCGCGCTGCCCTGGAACCTGGACTTCAGCTGCTTGCCGTCCCCGATGGCGAGCACGGTGTACGGGGGCACGAGGGGCTTGTTGTCCACGAGTATCGCGTCGCCCGCGGCCCTGATCGCCGACAGCGCGGTGAGCCGCTGCCCGTTGATCGAGACCGCCTCGGCGCCGGCCTGCCACAGGCCGTTCACGAACTGCTGCATGTCCCGGTCGCGCACGCGGCCGTTGTCGGAGAAGCCGCTCGTGCCCCGCGGCCCGTCACCGCCCTCGCCGTTCCCGCCGGCATCGTCCACGACGAGCCGCACCCCCGGGCCGGTGACCTCGGTGTCGCCGGCGAGCAGGCCCGCCAACCCGCCCTGGCCGCCGCCGTCTTCGTCGAGCGCCTCACTGCGGCGCCGGTCGACGTCGGCGCGCAGTGCGTCGATGTCGTCCTCGAGCCGGTCGGCGGCGGAGGATTCGCTCTCGATCCGGTCGATGAGCTCCTCGCGCTCCTTGGCGACCGCGGGAGCCGTCACGCGCGCCTGTGCGGCACCCACCGTCACGACCAGGGCCGCCAGGACGAGACCGACCCCCAGACCGAGCTTCGCGCGCAACGTGCGGGGCAGTCCGCCCTCGCCCTGCTTGCGTGCGGCGGCCTCGGCGTACCCGTCGTCGAGGCTGTGGTCCATGACATTGGTGAGCAGCGACATCGAGGCGTCCGGGCGGCGCGCGGGGCGCGATTCGGTGCTCCGAACGGGGGGCTGCTGCGGCATGCCGCACATCGTCGCACGTCGGGCCCCGTACCTCCGAATGGCCCCACCCGTCACCGGTCCGTGGCGGCACCGCCACGGACCGGCGCGCTGTGACGATCAGTTGCCCGCGCTGTCCACGACCGCGGACCACTCGTCGAGGAGCGCCTGTGCAGAGGCGTCATCGGGCCCTTCGGCCCACAGATGCGTGACGGCCTCTGCGGGGTCCGGAAGCACCATCACCCAGCGTCCGTCGGCCTCGACGACCCGTACCCCGTCCGTGGTGTCCACCGAGCGGTCCTGAGCCGCCTCCACGACCCGGCGCATGACAAGCCCCTTGACCGCCCAGGGAGTCGCCAGATCCCGCCTGAGCACATGCGCGCGCGGGATCCGGGCGTCGATCTGGCTGAGCGTGAGCTGGGTCCGGGCAACCAGGCCGATCAGTCGCACGAAGGCCGCCGTACCGTCGAAGACGCTGCTGAACTCCGGCACGATGAACCCGCCACGGCCGTCGCCGCCGAAGATGGTCGAATCGTCCCTGCCGACCCGGGTGAGATCGTCGGGTGAGGTGGTCGTCCACTCCACCTGGGTGCCGTGGTACGCGGCCACCTGTTCGGCGATACGGGTCGTGGTCACCGGCAGCGCCACCCGGCCGCTTCGCCGCTCGGCCGCCACGAGGTCCAGCATCACCAGGAGAGCGCGGTGGTCCTCGACGATCCTTCCCTTCTCGTCGACCAGCGAGAGACGCTCGCCGACGGGGTCGAAGCGGACTCCGAAGGCCGCCCGTGCCGAGGCCACGATCTCCCCGAGGCGTACGAGACCGGCCCGTCGGGCGTCCGCAGACTCGGTCGGCCGGGACTCGTCCAGGCCGGGGTTGACGGTCAACGCATCGACGCCGAGCCGCCCGAGCAGGCTCGGCAGCACAAGTCCCGCGCTTCCGTTGGAGGCGTCGACGACGACCTTCAGCTCGGACTCGGCGATCCCGCCGGTGTCCACGTTCCGCAGCAGCGAGCCCACATACGACTCGTAGACGCTCGCCGGGAAGTGCAGGTCGCCGATCTCCCCGGGGAAGGCCCGCCGGTACTCCTGGCGTGCGTAGACACGATCGAGCTTGCGCTGCCCGGCCTGCGAGAGGTCTGCTCCGCGCCCGTCGAAGAACATGATGTCGACGGAGTCGGGCACACCGGGCGTCGTGCGGATCATGATGCCGCCGGCGCTTCCCCGGGCGGTCTGCTGCCGTGCCACGGGCAGCGGCACGTTCTCCAGGTCGCGTACGTCGATGGCGCTGGCCTGCAGCGCGGAGATCACCGCCCGCTTCAGTGCCCTGGCGCCACGCGAGTGATCGCGGGCCGTGGTGACGGTCGAGCCCTTCTTCAGGGTCGTGGCATACGCGCCCGCAAGGCGCACCGCCAGCTCGGGGGTGATCTCTACGTTGAGGATGCCGGACACGCCCCTCGCGCCGAAGAGGTGTGCCTGTCCCCGGGACTCCCAGATCACGGAGGTGTTGACGAAGGCGCCCGCCTCGACGGTCTTGAACGGGTAGACGCGTACGTTCCCCTGGACGATCGACTCCTCGCCGACGAGGCACTCGTCACCGATGACGGCCCCGTCCTCGATGCGCGCGGCCCGCATGACATCGGTGTTCTTGCCGACGACGCAGCCCCGCAGATTGCTGTGCGGGCCGATGTACACGTTGTCGTGGACGACCGCCCGGTGCAGGAAGGCACCGGTCTTGACGACCACGTTGGACCCGATGACGGTGTGCTCGCGGATTTCGACATCGGCCTCGACCTTTGCGTAGTCGCCGATGAAGAGCGGACCGCGGAGAACGGCATCCGGATGCACCTCGGCGCCCTCGGCCACCCATACCCCGGGCGAGATCTCGAAGCCGTCGACCTCCACGTCGACCTTGCCCTCGAGGACGTCGGCCTGCGCCTTGACGTAGCTCTCGTGGGTGCCGACGTCCTCCCAGTAGCCCTCGGCGACAAACCCGTAGACAGGCTTGCCCTCCTTCATGAGCTGGGGGAACACATCACCCGACCAGTCCACCGGAACATCCGGCTCCACGTAGTCGAATACCTCGGGCTCCATGACGTAGATGCCCGTGTTCACCGTGTCGGAGAAGACCTGGCCCCAGGTCGGCTTCTCCAGGAAACGCTCGACCTTCCCTTCCTCGTCGACGATGGTGATGCCGAATTCGAGGGGATTGGGCACGCGCGTCAGACAGACGGTGACGAGTGCGCCTTTTTCCTTGTGGAAATTGATCAGTTCGGTTAGGTCGAAGTCAGCGAGCGCATCACCGGAGATGACCAGAAACGCGTCATCCTTGAGGGCGTCCTCCGCGTTCTTGACGCTACCGGCGGTGCCGAGCGGCTTCTCCTCATTGGCATAGGTGAGCTCCATCCCGAGCTCTTCCCCGTCACCGAAATAATTCCGCACCAGGGAGGCGAGGAATTGAACGGTGACGACGGTTTCATTCAGCCCATGCCGCTTGAGCAGCCGTAGCACGTGCTCCATGATCGGCCGGTTCGCCACCGGCAGGAGCGGTTTGGGCATGCTCGAAGTCATGGGGCGAAGGCGTGTGCCTTCGCCGCCGGCCATCACGACGGCCTTCATGTCGGAAGCGTCCTCCTTGAGAGACGACAGTCTTACCGACTCCGCCCGTCCGAAAACCGCTCAGCTCGGTCGGACGCGGTGCGGGCGCACCAGCCGCTGCACAGCACCACCGCATGCCGGCAGGCTCAGTCGGCCATGGCGTCCGCCCGGACGAGCCGACGGACCTGGACCACGTAGAGGATCCCTGCCCACCAGTAGAGCGTGATACCCCACCCTGCGAACGCCCATCCGAAAATAGCAGCGAGTGTCCCGAGCCAGCCACTTGTATCGCTCAACAGCAGCAACGGGAAGGCGTACATGAGGTTGAAGGTGGCCGCCTTCCCGAGGAAGTTCACCTGCGGCGGCGGATACCCGTGCTTGCGGAGGATACCCACCATCACCAGCAGGACCGCTTCCCTGGCCAGCAGCACCAGGGTCACCCACAGGGGCAGGATCTCGCGCCAGGTGAGCCCGACCAGCGTCGACAGGATGTACAGGCGGTCGGCGGCGGGATCGAGCAGCCGACCGAGGTTGCTGATCTGATTCCAGCGCCGCGCGAGCTTGCCGTCGAGATAGTCGCTGATGCCGCTGAGCATCAGCACGATGAGCGCCCAGACGTCGCTGTTGGGGCCGCCGAACACGGGCCTGAGGATCAACCACAGGAAGAGAGGTACGCCGACCAGCCTCGCCATACTGAGGATGTTCGGGATGGTGAGAACCCGGTCGGTCTGGACACGGGTTTCCTGGACCTCCACCCGGGGGCCTCCTGTGGGAACGTTCCTACGATGCCCCATGACCTTACCCTCCGTGGCGATGGCCGGTGGCCAGGGGGTGGGCCCTGAACCCTCCTGAATGCAAGAAAGCCCCCGAGTCGATGACTCGGGGGCTTTCCCTAAATTTAGTTCGGCGGCGTCCTACTCTCCCACAGGGTCCCCCCTGCAGTACCATC